>JAVVRS010000167.1:0-3818 GCA_036654595.1 Oscillospiraceae bacterium
GGCTGGTTGCAATATAAATGCTCAAAACCACCGCCAAACGCAGACCAATATTATACGCAATCTAAACGGCGGTGCATAACGCCCGACGGTTCGTCGGAAAAAATAAGTAAAATTTTTAGGGCTGGTTGCAATATAAATACTCAAAACCACCGCCAAACGCAGACCAATATTATATACAATCTAAACGGCGGTGCATAACGACCGACGGTTCGTCGGGGTTCGTCGGGGTTCGTCGGAAATGTAGCTTTTTTATTACACTTATGGTAAAATGATTGAAATGAATAAGTTTTAGTGAAGGAAAGTGCAAAACATATGCAACAATATTCAACCATTGCGGCAATTTCTACTCCGCTTGCCGCAGGCGGTATAGGTATTATAAGATTATCAGGTAAAGAGGCAATTAATATTGCAACAACCTTATTTACTCCGATAGGTGAAAGAAATTTAACTAATTGTAAAGGCTTTTCTGCTATATATGGAAAGCTTTCTGATATAGATGGAATTATTGATGATGTAATTGCTACTAAATATGTATCACCTAAAAGCTACACAGGTGAAGATTTAGTTGAGTTTAGCTGCCATGGCGGTATATATATATTACAAAGAGCTCTTAGAGCGTGCTTTTCGGCAGGTGCTGTACCGGCTGAACCGGGGGAATTTACTAAACGTGCATTTTTAAATGGTAAACTGGATTTAACTCGTGCCGAATCAGTTATAGATTTAATAAATGCCAACAATAAACAAGCTCATTTAGCTGCACTTTCGGCGAGAGAAGGCAGAGTGTTTAAACAAATTGATACAATTAAACAATCGCTTATAAATGTATCGGCACATCTTGCAGTTTGGGCAGATTATCCCGAAGAAGATTTGCCGGAATTACAAGATGATGTTTTATTAAGTAATCTATCTGTGATTAAAGATGATTTAAATAAAATTTTATCGGACTATGACAAAGGAAGCTTGTATAAAGATGGTGTTACTACAGTAATAGCAGGTAAACCAAATGTTGGTAAATCTACTTTAATGAATTTGCTTGCCGGCAGTCAGAGGAGTATTGTTACTGAAATTGCAGGCACTACTCGTGATGTAGTGGAAGATACTGTATCTCTTGGCAATATTGTACTGCGTATTGCTGATACAGCAGGAATACGAGATACTGAAGATATTATTGAAGCCGCAGGTGTGGGACTGGCTAAAAAACGCTTAGAAACCAGTTCTTTGGTTTTAGCTGTGTTTGACAGCTCATCTAAATTGGGTGAAGATGATATGAAATTGATTGATATGGTGAAAGATAGAGCAGTGGTTGCAATAGTTAATAAGTCGGATTTACCCAGAGCTATTGATTTAGAGGTTATTTCTCGCTCAATTCCCCATATAGTGGAAATTTCAGCACTTGATGCAGTAGGTATACACAAGCTTGAACAAGCAGTTCAAGAGGTCTTAAAACTGGATACATTGGATTTATCAGCCTCTATTGTAGTAAATGAACGACAAAGAAATGCAGTGGATTTAGCTATGCAAGCTATACAACAAGCAATATCTGCATTACAGGCATCATTTACCTTAGATGCGGTGAATGTTTGCGTTGATGAAGCAGTAAGTAAATTGTGTGAATTAACAGGAGAAAACTCATCAATGGCTATTGTAAATGAAGTATTCTCTAAGTTCTGTGTCGGTAAATAAAATAGCACAGCAATAATGTTTCACGTGAAACATTATTGGCATATTTGAAGAAATAATTTGGAAAAGATATACATTGACAAAGATGGATTTTAAAGCATTGTGCAAGCGTATTGTTTCACGTGAAACATTTACAGCTATTACACAATTGATTGGAGAGAGATATTTATTGGAAAATTATACAGAAGAAATTGACGTTGCAATTATCGGTGCAGGTCATGCAGGGATAGAAGCAGCATTTGCAGCAGCACGATTAGGTGCTAAAACCACAATATTTACAATGTCACTTGATGCAATTGGTAATATGCCATGTAATCCATCAATTGGAGGCACAGCAAAAGGTCATTTAGTGCGTGAAATTGATGCTTTAGGTGGTGAAATGGGTAAAGTAGCTGATGAAGTATTTATTCAAAGCCGTATGTTAAACATGAGCAAAGGGCCGGCAGTTCATAGTCTTAGAGTTCAAGCAGACAGAATGAAATATCATATTGAGATGAAGAAGCGACTTGAACAACAAAAAAATCTACAGATTGTTCAAGCTGAGATAGTAGAACTTTTAGCTGATGATAATGGTAATGTAAAGGGAGTAGTTACTCATTTAGGGGCACATTATTTAGCAAAGGCTGTAATTATATGTTCCGGAACATTTTTACATGGTATTATTTATGTAGGTGAATATGCTTATTCAAGTGGGCCTGATGGGTTACATTCAGCAGAAGGACTATCAGATAGCTTGCGTAAGCTTGGAATAGGATTAAGACGATTTAAAACAGGTACACCGGCAAGAGCGAATAAATCAAGCATTGATTTTTCACAATTAGAGGTGCAAGAGGGTGATGAAGAAATTATTCCATTCTCATTTGAAACTACTAAAGAGATGAAAAATCAAGTAGTGTGTCATATAGCATATACTAATGCAGAAACACATAAAATTATTATGGAAAATCTGCATCGTTCGCCGCTATATTCGGGTAATATTGAAGGTGTAGGACCAAGATATTGTCCAAGCATTGAAGATAAGGTGGTAAGATTTTCGGAGAAACCAAGACATCAAACATTTATAGAACCAATGGGACTTGATACACAAGAGATGTATCTGCAAGGGTTGAGTTCATCATTACCACTTGATGTACAGATGAAAATTTACCGTTCAATAAAAGGCTTTGAAAACATACAAATCATGCGAAATGCTTATGCTATTGAATATGACTGTGTAGATCCATTGGATTTATTACCTACATTAGAGTTCAGTAAGGTAAAAAACCTATATGGGGCAGGACAATTTAATGGAACCTCAGGTTATGAAGAAGCGGCTGCACAAGGATTAATTGCAGGTATTAATGCAGTTAGAAAAATTCAAGGAAAGACACCTGTAATTTTAGATAGAGCCTCAAGTTATATTGGTACATTGATAGATGATTTGGTAACAAAGGGTTGCAATGACCCTTATAGAATGATGACCTCACGCAGTGAATACAGATTATTATTAAGACAAGATAATGCAGATAGACGGTTAACACCATTAGGTTATGAAATAGGGTTGATATCAAAAGAAAGATATGAAAAGTTTTGTATTAAGCAGGAACAAGTACAAAATGAAATTAAACGACTGGAAAAAACCTCGGTAGCACCTAGTGAAAAGCTAAATAATATGTTGATTGCTAAAGGGACTGATGGAATATCAACAGGGTGTAAGCTTGCTGATTTAATTCGCAGGCCACAAATTTGTTATGAAGATATAGTAATAGTTGATGAAATGCGTTCGCAGTTACCTAAAGAAGTGACTAAACAAGCAGAAATTGAGATTAAATATGCAGGATATATAGATAAACAGATGGCACAGGTAGAACAAATGCGTAGACTTGAAGTGAAAACATTGCCGCAAGATTTAGATTATGCCAATATCGGAGGGCTTTGTTTGGAAGCAATTGAAAAACTAAATCGAGTTAAACCAATTAATCTTGGACAAGCGTCCAGAGTTTCGGGTGTAAGTCCGGCAGATATATCGGTGCTTGTAATTTGGTTGGAACAACAAAGAGGTAAAATATAATGATAGATAAGCAATTATTAGCAGACTGTGCTAAAGAATATGATATAGAGCTTAACGAACCACAACTAAAATATCTTGATGAATATGC
>JAVVRS010000168.1:0-3764 GCA_036654595.1 Oscillospiraceae bacterium
CTCACCATTCCCTCCTATGCAGCATATACTGCATAGGAGGGAATTTTTATTCTGTATGCAAAAAAACCCACGCCTGTGGCAGTGGGGCGGCACAATTATGGGCAACCTTCGGTTTGCCCATAAGGCGGCGAAGCCGCCTTGCGGTCCTTGACCGCATTGTGCCGCCCCGATGCTAAGATTATATCGTATCAGTAAGAATAATAACTTAAATTTATCTTATATAAAAGGAGTGTTTATATGAATGATATCTTAGATAACACAATTAATACTGATATACAAATTACAGCAGAAATTGTAAATGGTTCATCACAAAGCAATAATCCTTCCTCTGTTAATCCCAATGATGAAATCACCTATACAATTACACTCAGCAATCTCTCCTGTATAGATTTATATGATACTGCTGTTTTTACGGTTATTTCCTCTGAAACAACACCTGTACCCAATACTGTTGTACCACCGCCAAAATACAACGAAACTCTCTTGAGTGGCATAGATATTGGTGATGTGCCTGCTTATACTATAAAAACACTGACATTTAATGTAACAGTAAATCATGATGCTGCCTCTGATATTGCAGTTACTGCTTATGCAAACTTCAAATTTAATGATAAGCAAGAAGAAGAACATTCTCAAGATACAACTAATGCAAAACTTATTATGTCTTTGGAAAAAACACCGTCCTGTCAATGTGTGTGCCGTAAAGTATCTCATAATTTGCAACTTCCACATCTTCAATATGTCACAGATTGTAATGTTTATCTTACCGGTGGTAATTGTTTTCATTTTATGGGTGAACAGATAATTAAAATTGTTTATGGCATTACTGTTGGTTATATCGACTGTGATGAATGTGTAAAAAGTATTGTCACTGAGGCTGCTGTAATGTTTTTTAACCCACCATGCAATACTTCTTTATGTAATTGGATACCTCGTATATCTTATCCCGCTTGTATTGATACCCATTGTGATGAAGTAACTGTAAGCTTTAAGGTTTATATCTGTAAATAGTAAACTGCACTCCGCTTTAAAATTCGGAGTGCAGTTTTTTTATTGTAATATCAAAATATAAATTGAAGTCGCTTCTTTGCTATGCTATACTATAAAGTAAGTAGATATCTACATTTTAACTATACATCAAGCATATTTTATTTGAAATGTATGCTGCATAACAAAGGAGGTTTGGAATGAAATTTGTTATTGCAAGTGATACCCATTATATTGCACCGGCACTTGTTCAAGGAAGTACACTGTTTGAACAAACCTTTCGCAAATCAGATGGCAAACAGATGGATTATATTGATGAAATTTTAGAAGCTTTTATAGAAGAAGTAATTGATATTAACCCTGATGGTGGACTGATTATTTCCGGTGATTTAACTTTTAACGGAGAAATGCCAAGTCATCAGCTATTAGCTGAAAAGCTTTCCGTTATTAAAAATCATGGTATTAATGTATTTATAATTCCGGGAAATCATGATATAAATAATTACAGAGCATTACAATATTACAATTTTGGTATGCGACCTATTGAAAGTGTTTCACCTTTAGCATTTGAATATATTTATTATTCATGTGGTTTTAGTAATGCTATTTTTCGTGACCAACATTCACTTAGTTATATTGCAATTGTTGATAATATTTGGCTGTTTATGCTTGATAGTTGTATTTATGAGGATAATAATCCTGAAAATCCAACAACTTCAGCCGGATATATGCGTGAAGAAACTTTAACCTGGCTGGAAGAATATTTGATAATTGCAAGAGAAAAAGGTGTTATACCAATAATTATTGCTCACCATAATCTTGTTGACCATAACGAAGTGTATTATAAAGGTTTTACTGTCAATAATAATATCTCTTTGCTTAAACTTTTACATAAATATCATATATCTATATATTTAAGCGGTCATATGCATATTCAATCAATTGCTTCATCTATTCAAGAGGATAATATTATATATGATATTGCTACTAGTTCACTTGCAGTATATAATAATCATTATGGCATATTTGATGTAGATGATGATGGAACTTTCACTTATAATACTAAACGGGTAAATTTATCGGCATGGGCAAACCATAATCAACGCTTTAACCCGGATTTAATTTTTTTTGAGGCGTATTCGTTCCAATTTTTTACTAATCTTACTTTGCAAAATGAGTTCAAAAAGCTTA
The DNA here is from genome assembly GCA_036654595.1 of Oscillospiraceae bacterium. GTDB lineage: Bacteria > Bacillota > Clostridia > Oscillospirales > Ruminococcaceae > RGIG7389. Next base: position 2,179 of record JAVVRS010000168.1, read on the forward strand.
TCTCTCAAAATTATAATCCTGCTGATGCTGAAAAAATGGCTCGTATCCTTGCTCTGCTTAATCCTGCATATTTCAGCGGTAATGTATCTAAAGTACAACCTGATATTTGGGATAATGAAGGATATAAACTTTGGCAAGAGATTGGTGTCGGACGCACTAAACAATATATACAAAGTATGCTTAAGCCTGTTACTATCAATGAAAATTCCTTAAAAATTAAATTGCGAATGGAGTGAATAAAATGAGAATTACTGCTTTTATTACCGGCATTGTCGGCTTAATCTGTTCTGTTGTTTCCTTAACCTTCAGTTTAATTACATTCAGCAAAAAACACTGATTTTTTTCTATTATTACAATTATCTCCCTCGGTATCGGCACCGCAGACGCAAGGGCGAGGCAAATTGCCTCGCCCTTGCGTTTTTGCCGCTTTGCGGCAAAAAAAGCGATACTGTTTCACAGCTGTGAAACAGTATCGCTTCTGCGGTGCCGATATATTGAGATAAAGGTTAAGCATATATACCATTAAAGTTAAAAGGATAGTAAAATAAAAAGGGTATATGTGTCTGTCATTCCAACTTAGACAGGTCTGGTCAATAGTAAGTAACTCACACTATAATAAAATCACGCTTAAACAAATCGTTTAAACGTGATTTTTGGCAGGGGCAGAAGGATTCGAACCCTCGACACACGGTTTTGGAGACCGTTGCTCTACCAGCTGAACTATACCCCTATATTATTTATACAGTTTCAACAGCTTAGAGCGGTTGTTAACAAGCAAGTTTATTGTTTGTGTTTTTTGACTGCTTTTACATTATAAACAATTTACACATGATTGTCAACAATTATTTTATTTTTAGACGTTATTATTACTAAAATCTGTTAAGTTTTATTATTTTAGAATAAGAGATATACTTGAGTGTTTAAAGCTCATTATTTTCATCTTTAAATTATATTAATTTGACACATTTTCATAGCCACCAACGCATTTTCATGAGTTTTCGGTGTAACTCCTGCACAACAAGAAGAAACCACCGAAATTTTAATTTCAGGAAAAAATGCTTTTAATATCATAGCATTAGAAATTACACATATATCTGTACATAATCCTACCATTTCAATTTCATCTGTTTTATCTATAAATGCAGGCAACTCACTTGAACCGAAAGTAAGTTTATCAATAACAGTACATTTATCTTCTATACTATCAAATTTGCTTGTAATATTCCAACCATTTGTACCTTTAATACAATGTTTAATCGGCAAATTTTTACCTTCCTGTGTGTTTAAATACTCCTCAAAATGAGTATCACGAGTAAAAATAACCTTATCATTATTTTTTATATATTCATCTATTTTATTCTTTACTTTTGGTACAATTATCTGTGCCTCCGGTGTTCCAAGTGAACCGTCTATAAAGTCATTTTGCATATCTATCACAATTAACGTTTTCATAAATTTCTCCTTAAATATCCTATAAATACAAAAAATCCACCCAATTAAAGGTGGTTTTTGTATTAATTGGGCTATAAATATGGTGGGCCATCAGGGACTCGAACCCCGGACCAACCGGTTATGAGCCGGTTGCT
>JAVVRS010000169.1:0-3750 GCA_036654595.1 Oscillospiraceae bacterium
AAAAGATCCCATATGAGTATTTGCCGGTATTTTGCGGACGCAGACAATTCTATGAGGCAAGACGAAAGTTTTTCTTCTTGCTTAATAAATATAAAAATGGGTAACCGAGGGGACGTACTTACGGTATATAATTTGTTTAGTGAGAAGTATAGATATTGAAAAATAATGTAAAAGCACTCTTTTAAGGGTGCTTTTACTGTTTAATGGGGTGGTGAGTTGCCTAACGAAAATAATTTGATACCGTTAAGCCAACGCACAAAGAGTGAGCAAAGGGCGATACAAAGTGCAGGCGGTAAGGCAAGTGGCGAAAAAAGAAACAAAGAAAAGACAATAAAGCAGCTTGTATCACTTATGTTGGACAACGAGATAACAGGAAAAGCAAAAAAAGAAATCTCTGATATAACAAGTTTAATAGGTGATGAAAAAGTTACCGTTTCGGCGGCTATGGTTGCAGGACAGATGAAAAGTGCAATGTATGGCAATACAAAAGCGTTTGAAGTGTTGACAGATATGCAGGAGAAACTACAGGTTATACAAGAAACCTCGTGGCAGATGCCGATAACGGATATAACGTCAGATTTTGTAAAGCCATACAGAGAAATGCACAAAGCTTATGACACAGGGTGTTGGCGTGAGTTTATTCTCAAAGGCGGACGTGGTTCTATAAAATCAAGTTTCATATCAGAATTTGCTCTTGAAACCATACTACAGGACCCACAGGCTCATGTAGTATTTACAAGACGTTACAAGGTGGATTTAAGAGGTTCTGTGTACACTCAATTTTTAAAGACGGTTACAAGGCTTGATATGCTTGAAGAATGGGAATTTACTACCGCACCAATGAAAGCCACTTATAAAAAAACAGGTCAGCAGGTTCTGTTTGTAGGTTGCGATAAACCGATAAGCTTAAAGTCGTATAATCTGTCATTTGGTCATGTTAAGCTGCTTGTCAATGAAGAAATGGACGAAATGGCAGGTATCGAACAGCTTGACAGTGTAGAAGATACTTTTTTACGTCAAGATGTTAACTCTATCGTAGTTAGAGTTTTTAACCCACCAAAGAGTGCGAACAACTGGGCAAATAATTACGTTGCAGAGCCTCGTGAGAAATGTTTTGTCAATCACAGCTATTACTACAATACCCCTACTGAATGGCTTGGAAAGCGATTTTTTGACCGAGCAGAGTGGTTCAAACATAATAAGCCAAAGTACTATAACAATAACTATTTGGGGATTGTGGTGGGCACGGGAAGTGAGATATTCGACAACGTAGAGTTTAGGGCAATAACCAACGAAGAAATGAACACAATGGGTAATTTCTTCCATGGTTTGGACTTTGGATATACCCACCCACAGGTATTTTCAGAGGTTAGCTATAACAGTGAAACAGATACACTTTATATAACAAACGAGGTATATAAAGCAAAGATGAAGAACAAATCTTTTGCACGTCTGATTAAAAAATATATGTGTGTAGAAATCATTGCTGACAGTGCAAGTCCGGAACGTATTGCAGAGATGTCAGACTATGGTTTTTGGATTACAGGTGCAAGTAAAGGCTGGGGAAGCCGTTCGTTTTGTTGGGAGTGGTTGCAGGAACGAAGGAAAATTGTTATAGACTGTGAGCGGACTCCGTGTATAGCAAAAGAGTTCAGAACGCTTGAATTTGTAACTCTTGCAGACGGCACGGTAACATCTCAATATCCAACAATTGGCGAGGACGGAATAATGTCAATAGCGTATGCACTCAACCGAGAGATGAAAACGACAACTGTATATCTTGATGATAAGTTTGAAGAATTTGACGAGGACGGTGGAGAATGAACCGATTTAAGCAGATAGTAAGCAAGATAGCAAAATGGTTTGGAATACCGATACAAACAAAAACAGAGCAGCCCAAAGATTACTCAGAGGTTAGTGAGATATCATGGACGGCGGCTATAGCAAACCGTCTTGCCACCCTTACAATGTTAGACAGTGATATCAGCATTAAAGGAAACAATTTAAGGGCAAAGTTTATTGATAATTTTACACAGGATTATGTTGATGACAGAATGAGTGTAGCCGCCGAGGTCAGCCTCGGAACAGGAGATTGCCTTATTAAACCATATACAGACGGTCAGAGAATTGGAGTGGATATTATTGCAAATGACAGTTTTGTTGTATGTGAAAGTATAGGCAACTATATTAAAGCCTGTATTATAAAAGCAGATGAAATTACAATCAAAGCTCAAAAGTATGAGAGATATGAAACACAACGACTGCGAACAGTAAACGGTATGAGTGTATTGTTTATCTATCAGCAGGCATATAAAAACGGTGAGCCGGTACCGCTTTCCGAGGTGGACACATGGGCAAATATTAAGCCGGAAATGTACATACCAAATGTTGACCGTATGCTATTTGGACGGTGCAAATGTCCTACCGTGAACCGAGAAAATATAAACGGAGTAAACGGTGTAAAAGTAACTTATGGCTTGGACGGTGTTATGCAAAAAGCACAGGAAGCTTATAACCGTTTTAACGCAGAATATGAGAGCAAAGAGAGCTTTATATTTGCAGACAGCACACTGTTTAAACCGGTAGCAACACAGGTTATAAAGCCCGACGGTACTTTGTCAACGGTGTTAAAACCTACTTTTGCAGCAGGAAGAGATAAAATTTTCATGCAGGTTAACAATTCGGGAACAGGTGTCGATAGCAAGAAGCTAATACAGGAATACAGCCCAAATATTCGCCATGAAAGCCTTGAAACAGGGTTAGAGGTTAACCTGAAGATGTTGGAGTTGCTTGCCGGATTAAGTGCAGGAATACTTACAAAACCTGTTACAACCTTTGCGACCGCTACCGAGATGAAAGCCGGGTTGCAAAATACCTTTGCCTTTATAACTAAGTTTCGTAAATCTCTTGAAAAGAGCACAAATGACCTGCTTTATGCGGTCAATGTGCTTTGTAACGCAAACGATATAACGCCAATGGGAGATTGGACAGCAGAATTTGATTGGTCGGACGGATACATTGAAAATATGCAGGATAGGTTTAACCAGCTTATGCAGGCTGAAAGTATTGGTGCAATTGAAAAAGCCGAAGTGAGAGCTTGGACAATGAATGAGGATTTGGAAACGGCACAGTCAAGGACAAAAGAGATTGCGGAAACAGAGCCTAAAATTGAGTTTACAGGTGCTGAATAATGAAAAACCCTCTGATGAATGAAGATTATATAGATGGGTTACCGCAATCGGTGTATGAAAATTTACAGCTACAGAATGAATTTATAATAGAAACTATCTGTAAACGTATAGATGAAATAGGTACAATTTCACCGAGTGATGCACACAGATTGACCGCCGCATATTATGCAGGAGCGGACATGGATAAAATAAATAAAGAGATTGCAAGGATTACAAACAAAAACCTTGCCGAGATTGAAAGAATATATCGGCAGGTTGGCGAAGATAACGCAGCTTTCGGAAAAGCTTTATATGAATTTAAAAATATGCCTTTTATACCGTTTGAAAGCAACGGAGCAATGCAGAGCATGGTGTATGCAATGTCTAAGATTACAAAGGGTGAGTATATCAATCTGTCAAGAACAGCAGGGTTTGTAAGCCGTGACGGCAAGCCGCTTACAATAAGACAGCAATACATAAAGGCGATAGACAGAGCACTTACGGCGGTCGCCACCGGCAATGCCGACTATCACTCGGAAATGCGGCGGATAATCAAAGAGATGGCGGCAAGCGGTTACAG
>JAVVRS010000170.1:0-3746 GCA_036654595.1 Oscillospiraceae bacterium
CGCCGAAAATGCACTTGCAGAAAGGGAGTGGGAAGAAACATAAGCAAGCAGGCACTTGAAAATTTTTTGAACATATAGTATGATAAAGGAGTATCAATGGTTAAAATTTGTTGGTTGAGATGTCCCAAATGCGGACAAAAATTATTCCCGATATCCAAAGATACAGTTATAAAAAATCTTGAGTTTAAATGCAAAAATTGCAAACAAAAGATTAAAATTAATATTTAGAGCCAAGAGCCTTTGAGCCAAGAGCCAATTACAGTTACCCTTTATGGGTAGCTGTAATTGGCTCTTTTTATTTGCATATTTTCACACGGATTGGAGTTGATAAAGTGGCAAGACAGTTAACAGCAAAACAAAATAAATTCATAGACGGAGTTGTAGACGGCTTGTCATCTTCCGAAGCCTACAGACAAGCGTATAATGCGGAAAATATGAGCACCGAAAGCATAGCGACACAAGCATACAAAACAGCGGCAAAGCCCCATATCGCCCATATAATAGCACAACGTAGAAAAGACCTTGCAAACAAAGTCATCTGGGACAGGGAGCAAGCACTTACCATGCTTAAAGATATTGCGGTGCAGGCACAGGAAAACATTTTAATTAAAGATGATGACGGCGAGAAAATTTACTACAATGCCGCCGCAAGCAATGCAGCGATAAAAGCGATTGAAGGGGCAAATAAAATGTGCGGTTACAATGAACCCGAAAAGGTAAATTTTGACGGCGAAGTAAAAGTTATATTAGATGGCGAGTTGTCTGAATGGGCAAAATAGTTTTAAGCAGACCATACCCCAAACAGATAGCTTTTTTTAAAGCACAGTCAAAATATATCGCCTATGGCGGTGCAAGAGGCGGCGGTAAAAGCTTTGCTGCAAGAACAAAAGCGGTACTACTTGCACTGAATTATGCAGGAATACAGATACTTCTTTTACGGCGGTCACTTGCCGAGCTTAGAGAAAACCATACAATACCGCTTCAAAAGCTGCTCAAAGATGTTGCTAAGTACAAAGAACAATCAAAAGAATTTATCTTTCCGAATGGCAGCCGTATTGTTTTGGGATATTGTTCCGCTGAAAGTGATGTACTGCAATATCAAGGACAAGCCTATGATGTTATTTTTATGGAAGAAGCCACCCAGTTTACAGAGTTTCAGTTTACCACCCTTACGGAAAGCAACCGAGCAAGCGGAATGTGTAAAACAGCATTTAAGCCAAGAATGTATTTTACCTGCAACCCCGGCGGAATAGGACACACATGGGTAAAAAGACTTTTCATTGATAAGGAATACCGCAACATGGAAAGAGCTGAGGATTACACATTTATCAAGGCTTTGGTATATGAAAATGAGTTCCTTATGGAGAATGACCCGGATTATGTACGCACACTGGAAAACCTACCAGAGGATAGAAAAAAAGCCATGCTGTACGGTGATTGGGATATCTTTGCAGGTCAATATTTCAGTGAATTTAACCGAGATATACACGTTTTGGAACCGTTTGAAATACCTTTGCATTGGAAATGGTACTTTACCATGGACTTTGGGCTGGATATGTTTGCAGGCTATTGGATTGCGGTTGATGAACAGTTAAACGCATATGTTGTAAAAGAGCACTGTCAATCGAATGTCATAATTTCCGAGGCGGCACAGATTATTAAAGAAAAAACAGATGTTCCCATATATGCGTATTTGGCACCGCCCGACCTTTGGAACCGCCGACAGGAAAGCGGAAAAAGTCTTGCGGTACTCTTTGCCGAGCAGGATATATATTTAACCAAAACAAGCAATGACAGAGTTTCGGGTTGGCTTGCCGTAAAGGAATGGTTAAAACCATTTGATGATGTTGACGGTATAAAACGTGCCAAACTAAGGATATTTTCAAATTGCACAAATCTTATTAAATGTATACCGGCACTGCAATATGACGATAAAAAGCCGTCAGATGTGGCAACACAGCCGCATGATATAACCCACAGTCCCGATGCACTCAGAGGGTTTTGTGTCTATTGGTCAAGCGGAGCACAAGCCATACCGAAGCCTAAGTTAAACATCTACAGCCCATTTAGCAAGGAAGAAACAAAACAATACACTGAAAGAGGTGACACCATCAATGTTTTTTGAAACAGCACTCATTATATTGTCCATGCTTATGCCTTTTATGGTCATATTCGCCTACAGGCAGGGCTTAAAAGACAGCAGAGCAATTAAGGACGTAAAGCCCATAGAAAGCCTTATAAAGCCGTCTGTAAACGCTGTACCCGACACAGACAGCAAAGTGTCAAGGATACTTGACAACATAAATATTTATGACGGCACAGATAGGGGGCAAAGTGATGTCTGATAACAGTATAACCGAAATATGGGAGAAATATCAAAGAGGTGTGCAGCATCACCGCACTGTAAATATGTATGCCGAAAGTGAAAAGTTTCACCGCTTTTATGTTGGGGACCAGTGGCATGGGCTAAAGGCAGGCGGCGAGGATATGCCGATACTCAACTTCATAAAACCTATTGGCAAATACAAAGTTTCAATGATTGCTCAAAATTCAATGGCTATTGTATATTCCGATATGTCGGGCAACGGTGAGGTCGCCGATGTGTCGGAGCAGTTAACCGAATTTGCGGCAGCACAATGGGAAAAATCAAAGATGGATACACTGATGTGGCAGATGATAAAACGCTCATTTATCACAGGTGACAATTATTTATACTGCTTTGATGACCGAGGTACAAGCATTACCGAAGCCCCAAAACCAAAGCTTAAACACCGACTGATAAACAAGACAAATATACACTTTGCAGATGAACAAAACCCTGTAATAAGCGAACAGGAGTACATCATCATAGATGAACGCTTACCTGTTGCCGAGATAAGAAAAACAGCCGAAAAATACGGTATACCGCAAACACAGCTTGAACTTATCGTATCAGATGATGATACCGATACACAGATTGGCGAAAAGCCCGAACAAGAGGTTAAAACAAAATTAGGCAAATGCACCGCTGTTCTTTACATGAAGAAAACCGCCGAGGGTATAGAGTTTTGTCGAAGCACCGAAAAGGTTATATATCAGCCGACACAGGTTATACAAGGGCTTGATGTGTACCCGGTGGTTGGCATGAGGTGGGAAGAAATTGCAGGTTCCGCACGAGGTGGGTCGGCGGTAAAGTTTATGATACCCAATCAGCTTGAAGTAAACAAAACAGCGGCACGCAGGGCACTGGCGGTAAAAAGGTTTGCTTTCCCTACCCTTGTCTATGACGGTGAACACGTTGCAAATGCCGATAAATTAAGCGAAGTCGGGGCTAGTATAAAGGTCAGAAACCTTGCAGGCACACCGATAACAGGGCTTATAAGTTATCTCAATCCGGCACCGATTTCAGCTGATGCGGAACGTCTGCAAAATGAAATAATTAATGTTACCCGAGATTTGGAGGGTGCAGGTGATGCCGCTACAGGTCAAGTTGACCCGACAAAAGCAAGCGGCGAAGCAATAAAAGCAGCTCGTGACCAAGCGGCAGTACCGCTTAATGAACAGATAGCGGCATACAAACAGCTTGTAGAAGATATTGCACTGATGTGGTACAAGGTATGGGTTGCATATTCGCCCAATGGTTTACAGGTGTCTTACAGCCAAGACGGTGAAAATATTACCGAAATTATACCCAGAGAGGTGCTTCAAATGCTTGATATAAACATTAAAGTTGATGTATCACCGATTGACCCATACAGTAAAATATC
>JAVVRS010000171.1:0-2592 GCA_036654595.1 Oscillospiraceae bacterium
TCCATAAATTTTATGATTTAATTGTATCATAATTATTTTAAAAAGCAACAGAAATAAAGGAAAAAAGATTGTGAGTTTATAAACAATTCATAATCGCATACAAATTTAGTAGAATTTAGAGTAAATACCCAATTAACCTTCCAATTTTTTCAAATCATCAGAAATAGCTTCATCAGGAGTAAAGCCGGCACGGATAACTTTCATTAATTTACGATGAAAAATCTTTGGTGCGGCATCTTCTGATTTATCCATTCTTACTTTAATATTACCGGTAAGAAGATTAGCTTCAAGTACAGTTCCTTTACCTTCGGGTGTGTTTACATAAGAACCTACTTTTGGTGTAATTTTAATTAAATCTTCATAAGCTTCTTGCTCATATTTAAGACAACACATAAGTCTGCCGCAAGTACCTGAAATCTTTGTGGGATTAAGTGATAAACCTTGTTCTTTAGCCATTTTAATTGAAACCGGTTGAAATTCACCTAAAAAAGTAGAACAGCAAAATGGTTTGCCACAGATACCAAGTCCACCTAACATTTTAGCTTCATCACGCACACCGATTTGTCTGAGTTCAATTCTTGTACGGAAGATAGAAGCTAAATCTTTAACTAACTCACGGAAGTCAACACGACCGTCAGCAGTAAAATAAAACAAAATTTTATTGTTGTCAAATGTATATTCAACATCAACAAGTTTCATATCAAGCTTATGCTTAGTAATTTTTTCAAGGCAGATTTGAAATGCACGACTTTCTTTGGCTTTGTTTTCATCAACCTTTTTCAAATCTTCTGATGTTGCAATCCTTATTAAAGGTTTAAGTGGTTTAATAATAAATTCATCTTCAACCAAACGGTTTGCAATAGCAATCTGTCCACATTCAACACCTCTTGCAGTTTCTACAATAACATGTTGGTCAGTAGTAAGTGTTTGTCCATTTGGGTAGAAATAATATATTTTGCCTACGCTTTTAAAACGTACGCCAATAACTTCAGTCATATTGATACTCCATTCCGCCGCATTTCTGTCGGCGTCAAAACTTAAATTAAAATTTATCGCTCCGTTGCATTTTTTATTGCGGCACAAAAGCTTGATAACAGTACCGAACGGTCTGTATTTTGTGCAGTCATAAACTGTACTTTTTCTATTATATCAATAAAACTCTTTGTCTGCAATGGTGTAATTCTGTTGACCAATAAGATTAAATCTTCGTCCTCGGTCGGAACACCATTTTTATAGAGCAACATTTCTACAAATAAGCCTTGTAAAAGCGATAAAACTGTTAAGAGTAAATCTCTGTCTTTTTCAAAAGGATATAATGCCGTCAAAAGTTCATACTCACTGCCAATTACCATAGTTTTTGCCAATGACCTAACTTGAGTGTAAAGCTTAGTAACATCATCACTCTCAAGAAGATTGATTGCTATACCTATATTACCATTTGACAGTTGTGCTGCCACATGATATTCTTCATCTGTTTTGTCGTGTACAAAATCAGCTAAAACACTGTAACATTGTTTTACAGTCGGTACCGAAACAGAAATTGAAACAACCCTTGAAAGTATAGTATCGAGCATACTGTGACGATTGGTTACAGTGAGGATAAAAACAAGATGTGCAGGTGGTTCTTCTATCAATTTAAGCAATGCATTTTGTGAGGCAATATTTAACAGTTCAGCTTCACGAATTATAACGACGGTGTAATCTCCATCATTTGGTGAAATATATGCCTCTGAAATCAGTTTTCGGATAGCATCAACCTTGATTGACTGTGAACCATCTTCTTTGCCTATTATAACAACATCAGGGTGGATACCACTGTTTACTTTATGGCACGAATTGCATTGACCACAGGGCTTAATATCTCCGGTACAGAGGATTTTTTCGGCAATCTCTGTTGCAAATGTCATCTTACCGCAGCCTTTTTCACCCACAAGTAAAATGGCATGGGGAATACGACCTCCGGAAAATAATCCCGCAAGCATATTTTTTGCCATATCATTAAATAAAAAATCCTGCATAATATTTTACCTACTTACTTTTTTTCTCATAACATACAATCCATATTAAATACTGTTCTAAGACTTACGTTTTTAATACAAGCACTATTTTCCACTTCGGCAACGGGACTATTTGCCACGGGCAAGTCTTTGCAAAGACTTGCCCGTGTGGCACTTCGTGCCACGCCGCTGAAAGCGGCGAGCAAATAGTCCCGTAGACCGAGTGGAAGTGCAATTCTACTTTATTACATTGATGGAGGATACGCCATATTGAAGTAAAATTTCAGTGCTTTCTCGGGTAAGTACTTCACCCGGCATGATTAATGGTATACCCGGAGGACAAGGTGATTTAACTTCAGCAGAAACTCTGCCAACTGCATCTTGAATTAGAAGTTCTTCTTTAGGTGAAAATACCGCAGTACGGAGGTCAACCAAAGAGATAGTTTGGGGTAAATTGTAACTGAGAGCAATAGGTGCGGAAAGAGGTGCAGAAAGGATTGCATCATTAACACGGTCAAAGTCACAACCGTCATTGTAAGGTGAAAAAAGAAAGACACAACCATTATCACTTATAAATTCAGGCATGATGTGATAG
>JAVVRS010000171.1:2602-3742 GCA_036654595.1 Oscillospiraceae bacterium
ACAAAACCTTTGTTTAAAGCAGTTTGTTGCAGGGCTTGTACCCTTGCAACGGTCAGCTCAAGCAACAATGGCAAGTCTTGTTCTAAAAGTCCCATACAATTGTCGGCAGAAAGCATAATCAGATAGCTGGGGCTTGTGCTACCAAAAATTGACATACATCTTTTGGCATCACCGGCAAACCGTTTGTCTAGGATATGAAGCAATGCTCCGCCGGTTAAAACAGGCAGAGTTTTATGAAGTGAGTCACAGCACATTGAAGCACCAAGTCTTATAGGGTGCAGACGTGGCTTTAAAAAAGCAAGATGAGCACCATGAGCATTGTCAACAAGCAATGGTACACTATACCGTTCACAGATTAATGAGATAGCTTTAATGTCACTGATTACACCAAAATAATCAGGTGAGGTAATATAAACACCGACAGCATCGGGATTTTTCTCTAAGGCAGCCTGTATAGCGGCAGGAGAGATGCGTCCAATCAGTGGGTCGTTGTCACATTTTTCCGGATAGACCCAATAAGGATTAATACCAAGTAATGCCATTGCATTTACGGCAGATATATGAATATTACGACCGGCTATAAGGGTGCAATCGGGTTTTGCTACAAGAGCAAGCATTGCTTGTATACAGAGGGTTGAACCCCCTGCACTCAGCAAAGAAGTTTCCGTACAGTACAATTCGGAAAATCTTTTTTCAAGTTCAAGTATGCAGCCGGTAGGGGCATAAAGAGAATCGCTACCCTCAAATTCGGTTATATCATACATTGCACCGAGGTCAATGGCTGAGGGTGCAACGCCTTTATGTCCGGGCATATGCAGACGTGAAAAATCATATTCAAGGTATTCTTCAACAGCTTTTCGCAATGGTGTTTTATACAGTTGCACATTATCACCTACTTTTTAAAAATACGTTTTACAGCTCCCAATTTACCGTTCAGTGCAATGGCATGGTCTACCATTTTAGCATAAAGCGGACGGTAAACATAATCAAATTCACCTGCAAGTTCATCTATTACACCGTTAAAACCACGTTTAAAACGGTATAAGCCATACATATGACCATCTTCACTCATATCACCTGAAATGCCTTGAAAATCATAAACAACACAGTTAGTTTCCAATGCCCAGCAAATCATTTCCC
>JAVVRS010000172.1:0-3717 GCA_036654595.1 Oscillospiraceae bacterium
CAATGGTGTCGGTGAATTTCGTGGAAATATCAACGGTGAAAATGTATATGCCGTAACCTACCTCTCACCGGTTAACAATGATGACCTTTCGGCACTGCGGTATGTCACCTCACTCTCAAAGGTGGACAGTCAGATTATTGTTTTTATAGCAATAATCGCCTGTATAAGTATTGCCATAATCTTTTTTGTAATTATGTCCAGCTCCTATTTTATAAGTTCCATTGTAAACCCCGTCAGTGATATAGGTGATACTGCCAGACGTATTGCTCAAGGGGATTTTAAAGCAAGGCTTACCAAAATAAATGATGACGAATTGGGCGAACTGTGCGATATAATAAATCACATGGCTGAAGAATTACAAACTACCGAAAATATGAAAAATGAGTTTATTTCGTCGGTATCACATGAACTTCGTACTCCGCTTACTGCTATAAAGGGTTGGGGCGAAACGCTTCTCTGTGACGAAACCATTGATAGAGAAACAATGAATAAAGGTATGTCGGTAATTATTAAAGAAACTCAGCGTCTTTCGGGCATGGTTGAAGAACTTTTGGACTTCTCAAGATTGCAGTCGGGTCATATGAAGCTTGTTATGGGAAAGCTTGATATTGTTGCCGAGCTTGAAGATGCTGTGCTTATGTTTACAGAACGTGCAAAACGTGATGGTATGGACTTAGTATACGAAGAAACTGATGGCTTTTACATCGTTTTAGGTGATGTCAATCGTCTTCGGCAAGTTTTTGTTAACATTATTGACAATGCTATAAAATATTCCGATTGCGGTGGTACTATCACCATATCAATCAATCAGAAGGATACATTTGTACAAATATTTGTTCAAGATACAGGCATTGGTATTGCCGCTACCGACCTGCCTCAGGTAAAAAATAAATTCTATAAAGCCAACACTACAAGGCGAGGCTCCGGCATTGGGCTTGCTGTTGCAGATGAAATAATCAATCTGCATGGCGGTCATCTTGAAATTGACAGTGTTGAGGGACAAGGTACTACCGTTATAATCTCACTGCCTATTTATAAAGAAAAACCACCTATTAATAAAGAAGGAATGATTTAATTGCCTACACAAGAATTCGTAGATAAGTATGAAGCCGCTAACACACCTCTTTTTTGTGAGCGTGAGGACTGTGTTGCACTTTGGCTGGGAAACTTTGAGTCAGCCGATGCACTTGATGAATATATTGACACTAAATATCAAGATGAAAAAGGTTTTGCCAAACATCTTAAAGATTTATTTAAACCCGAAAATGAAAATCGTCCTTTTGAAAATGATTTAAAACAATTTTTCAGCGATTTTTACAATGTGTTTGAATATGATTTTGGTTTGGTTTCAGATGATGATTTTATCGAAGCCGAAGTTTTCCCTCAAGCTACAGATAAATTTGGTGTGCTTCTCTCACCATTTTCTTTCTCTGAGCAAACTATACCATTGTTTGAAGAACAGTTCGGTCTTACTGCCGACAAGCCTTACAACACTGTAATCATGCTTTTTAACTTAGAATATCACGGTCAGGTGACCGCTGTTGACCATGGAAATCTACAGGTTAAATTTATTGGAAATGCACTTGTTCCACAACCATAATGCAAATTTTTAAGGAGATGAAACTACTTTGTCAGATAAACAAAAAAATAAAGCTGTTCACCGCACATCAATTGGTGGTCAAGCTGTTATTGAAGGTGTCATGATGCGTAACCCTATGGGTAAAACCGCCATGGCGGTAAGACAACAAAGCAAGGAAATTGTTTTGGAAGAATGGAATGCCGAAGCACCCACTGCTTGGTATAAAAAAACGCCATTTATACGAGGAGTATTTAATTTTATTGATATGATACGTCTTGGTTATAGCTGTTTGATGAAATCAGCTGAACTTTCAGGTATGGAAGATGAACCCGACCCATTTGAAGAAAAGATGAAAGATAAACTTGGTAAGCATTATGATACCCTTTTTCAAGGTACTGTTATTTTGTTCAGTCTTATACTTGTTATGGGTATGTTTGTATTTTTGCCAACCTTTACCGTAAGCTTTATTAAGCCCTATGTTTCAAGTGATTTAGCTTTGACAGCTATTGAGGGCTGTGTTAAAATGGTAATCTTTTTGCTCTACCTTTGGGCAATATCTCAGATGGGTGACATTAAACGAACCTTTAAATACCATGGTGCAGAGCATAAAACAATTGCCTGCTATGAACATGATATGGAGCTCACTGTGGAAAACGTGAGAAAATATACACGCTTTCACCCACGTTGCGGTACAAGCTTTCTTATAATTGTAATGATAATCTCAATCTTAATATTTTCATTTATCTCATGGGGTAATATCTTTATTCGTATGGGACTTAAAATACTTTTACTGCCGGTGGTAATGGGCATAACCTATGAAATTATTAAATTTGCAGGCAGACATGATAATTTGTTTACCCGTATAATCTCGGCTCCCGGTCTTTGGACACAGCGTTTAACTACCAAAGAACCCGATGATGAAATGTTAGAAGTTGCTATTGCTGCTATGAAAGCCGTTATTCCTAAGGATAACAGTAAGGTTGAGTGGTAATGACCTACAGACAACTGCTTAACACTGCAAAAAAATTATTGCAAGATACCGATGATGGTGCCTTTTGTGCATTGCAGCTTTTACAGTCGGTTTACAGCTTTTCACATGAATTTTTCCTTTTGCATGACAGTGAGCAAGCCGACAACGACCTTGCGGAACAATATTTTGCTTTGTGTCAAAAACGCAAAAATGGGTATCCGCTGCAATATCTTATTGGCAGCTGGGATTTTCTTAGCTATACATTTTCAGTCGGTGAAGGTGTATTGATACCTCGTGCCGATACCGAAGCGGTAGTATTACAAGGGCTTTCACTCATAGAACAGCTTCCCTCCCCTGTAGTTGCCGACCTTTGCAGCGGCTCCGGTTGTATTGCAGTTGCAATTGCCAAAGAACGTCCCGACAGTCTTGTTACTGCGGTTGAACTTTCACCTAAAGCTTTAGTTTATCTTGAACAAAATGTAAAGCTGAATAAATGTGACAATCTATCACTTGTCAATGCAGATATCCTCACATGGACACCCGACATACAGTTTGATTTGGTTATAAGCAATCCACCATACATCAGTAAAAAAGACATGGCTGAGTTACAAGCTGAGGTTCGTTACGAGCCTGAAATGGCATTATTTGGCGGTGATGACGGGCTTGACTTCTATCGACAGATAACCGCTCACATCTATCCATTTATTAAAGAGGGCGGGTTTTTAATTTTTGAGCTTGGCTATGACCAATATGATGCAGTGGAAACAATTTTACATGACAACGGTTTTACAGATATCAGTTTTATCCTTGATTATAATGGAATTAAGCGTGGCATATCCGCCTCTCCGCCGACGAACCGTCGGGGGAAGTGACCGCCGACGAACCGTCAGGGGAAGTGACCGCACGATTATATTGCATAAGGCGATGAACTTGTTTGTGCGGTGTACTTTAGGACTGTCTGAAAGTTACGTTGCACAATGCCTGCAAGTTTTCCTCGGTTTTTCAGAAAAATAATATTAAGCTTTAAGCAAATACGGGCGGCACAATAAAGGGCAACCGTGAGTTGCCCTTTCTGGCGGCTTCGCCGTCGGCGGCACGGAGTGCCGCATTGTGCCGCCCGTACAAGCTGTCTGATAAGCTGATGCCTCAAGGGACGTGCAAATTGCAC
>JAVVRS010000173.1:0-261 GCA_036654595.1 Oscillospiraceae bacterium
TTAAAATTATTCAAGAAGTTAACAAAGATGGTATGACTATTCTTTTGGTTGAACAGAATGCTAAAATGGCATTATCAATTGCAAATCGTGCTTATGTTTTAGAAACAGGTAAAGTAGTTATGCAGGGTGATGCCTCTGAGCTTATGGATAATGACCAAGTAAGAAAAGCTTATTTGGGGGCTTAGGTTCTTATATTGTCACTTTAATGGCGAAAGTTTTCCACATTACAACAACAGAATTGTTGAAAACTTTAAGCTGCTC
>JAVVRS010000173.1:271-3716 GCA_036654595.1 Oscillospiraceae bacterium
CCTCCCGTTTATGCGCCCCACCGGGGCTGGGGGGGGTACAACCCCCGCCCACCACGGCGTCCCGCTTGGCGGAAGAAAGTACTATTTATAAATTTTGTAATAAAGGAGGCGGTAAGTTTTGAATATAAGCAGACAAAATAAACTGTTGGAATATATAATTATTGCCGTGGCAATTATTTTGGTCGTTTTTACAGGTAATATTTTAGCTGTAAAATTTGAACATTATCGCCAAACTACTACCAATAAAATTTTGGATAATCTCTTTTTGGAAGAAAATACGATAGCTTATGAACTGCTAAGTGATCGTCGGGTTTATGATACAGCGGCATTATATTTAAAAGCAGTAATACAGGGAATAGCTGAATTTTCATATTTTCCGCATGATAAAGGTATGGCATTTGTAGGGATTATGGAAAGCTTACCAAAAGATGTAAATATAGATAGTTTTGCTTATGAAAATAAAAATCTTACGGTAAAGTGCCATACAAAAAATCAAAGCTCGGGGGAAAGCTTTATTATAAATTTACAAAATAATGATATTTTTGGAGGAATAGTGTTTTACAATGAACTACATAACAAAGAGATATTTTATTATATAGATTGTATGCTTGCAACATAAAAATGAATATATTAAATTCACAGGCTTTTTTATCTTCTCCGTTTACAGCAAGATGTATTTGTAGTATAATGAAATCCATGTGTATGTATATAATCGTAACACATATAAATTGAAAAGAAAGGGTGGAAAATTTATGCAAACATTATTAAACCTGCTTGAAAAAAACGCCAGATATACAAACGCACAGCTTGCCGCTATGTGTGGAATGGAGGAAGCAGATGTCGCCACGGCTATTGCTAAAATGGAAAATGATGGGACAATTCGTGGATATCAAGCGGTAATTGATTGGGAACAAACTGACAGAGAATATGTAAGAGCTTTGATAGAAGTAAAAGTAATCCCACAAAAAGATTATGGTTTTGAAGAAATTGCCAAAGCTATAGTACAGTTTGATGAAGTAGAATCATTACAGCTAATGAGTGGAAATTATGACTTTGGTGTAACTGTGGTAGCAAAAACATTTAAAGATGTTGCAATGTTTGTAGCACATAGATTATCCCCTCTTGAAGCAGTACAAGCTACAAGTACAAACTTTGTACTCCGTCCATATAAAATCAGAGGCTTTGTAATGAATTATTCCGATGCTGATGAGAGGGAGGTAACTTCATTATAATGGATTATTCAAAGCTGTTATCAAGTAAAGCTACTGCAATAAAACCCTCCGGAATAAGAAAATTTTTTGATATTGCCGCCGAAATGGACGATGTTATTTCATTGGGCGTAGGTGAACCGGATTTTAAAACACCATG
This sequence comes from Oscillospiraceae bacterium, assembly GCA_036654595.1. GTDB lineage: Bacteria > Bacillota > Clostridia > Oscillospirales > Ruminococcaceae > RGIG7389. Next base: position 1,640 of record JAVVRS010000173.1, read on the forward strand.
GTTAGTACGTCAAGCAGCAATAGAAAGCTTACAAAAAGGTAAAACATGGTATACTGCAAATGCAGGTATGAAAGAATTGCGTGTTGAAATTGCAAAATATTTAAACAGAAGATTTAATCTTACATATGACCCATTAGGTGAAATTTTAGTTACTGTAGGTGGTTCGGAAGCAATAGATGCTATGATAAGAGCTGTTGTAGAACCGGGTGATGAAGTGTTAATACCCGAACCATGTTTTGTTGCATATGCACCTATAGCATATCTTACAGGTGGTGTGCCAATATCTATTCCGACCTATGCAGAAGATGAATTTAGGTTAAATCCTACAATTTTAAAGCAAAAAATCACCAAAAAGTCTAAACTTTTAATATTCCCCTTTCCAAATAACCCGACCGGTGCTATTATGAATAGAGAACATTTAAAAGAAATTGCAGATGTTTTGCGTGGAACAGATATTCTGGTGCTTTCCGATGAAATATATGCAGAACTTACTTATGAGGGAAGTCATACCTCAATAGCTGAGTTGCCGGGTATGTGGGAACGTACGGTAGTAGTAAATGGATTTTCTAAAACCTATGCTATGACAGGTTGGCGTTTGGGATATGCCGCAGGTCCGCATGAAATTATTGCTCAGATGACAAAAATTCATCAGTTTGGTATAATGTCTGCACCAACGACAGCTCAATATGCGGCAATTACTGCATTGCGTGAAGGTGATGAAGCAATACTTAATATGAAAACCGAATACAATATGCGAAGACAACTTTTGGTTTCTGAACTTAATCGTTTGGGACTTACCTGTTTTGAACCTAAAGGTGCATTTTATGTATTCCCTTCCATTAAATCTACAGGACTTACTTCTGATGAATTTTGTGAGAAATTATTGTATTCACAAAAAGTTGCAGTAATTCCGGGTACTGCTTTCGGTGAATGTGGTGAAGGTTATGTGCGTATTTCATACAGCTATTCTATAACCCATTTAATTGAAGCTATTAAAAGAATTGAAATGTTTTTAACCGAACATAATATTTAAGCTGATTATATAAACAGCTTTTAGGAGAATTATTATTGCTATGCAAATTTCGGATATTTGCAAGGAAGGATTGATGATATAATGTGGATGGTACAAATTGCGGCATTTGCTAAGATTAATCTGTATTTAGATATTGTTGGCGTAAGAGAGGATAAATATCATCTTCTGCACAGCGTTATGCAGTCAATCAGTCTTGCAGATGATATATCTATTAAACAAGCATCTAGAAAAGGTATTCAAGTTACCTGTAATCATTCGGAAATACCTTGTGACGAAACCAATACAGCATATTTAGCGGCACAATATTTTTGTGAGGCTTATGACATTACCCCTGAAATCAAAATACATATTGATAACCATATACCTATGCAAAGCGGTCTTGCCGGTGGCAGTGCTGATGCAGCAGCGGTATTAAATGGGCTTAATAGATTATATGGTATCAATGCAACACCCGAAGAACTGCGTAAAATTGGGGCTGAGGTCGGTTCTGATGTACCGTTCTGTATTACAGGAGGCACTTCTGAGGTTGAAGGCGTTGGAAATATTATTAAACCAATTGCACCTCTTTCAGAAGATTATTTCATTGTTATTGCTAAACCCTCGGGTGGTATGTCTACTAAAGTGGCATATAAAAAATATGACAGATACGGACACCCTAAAGATACTATTCCACAGGCAAGCGACTTAATTGCAGCAATACAATCTAACAGAACCCAAGATATATGCAGCAATATGTATAATGTTTTTGAACATATTCATAATGATGAAGATGTTGAAGCAATACTGAGAACCATGAGAGAAAATGGTGCTCAAGGTTGTATGATGAGTGGCAGCGGTACTGCTTGTTTTGGTATTTTTGCAGATAAAACCAGAGCTAAACATTGTTATTACAAGCTTAAACAAGTATCAGGCAGTGTATTTTTAACCCGACCTGTACCAAAAGGTGCACAGATTTTATAATTTATTAGTATGTATAAAAAAGAAGTGTCCCTGCAATTTTCAGGGGCACATCATTTTTTAATATTTTATTTTTTAATAAATATT
>JAVVRS010000174.1:0-3670 GCA_036654595.1 Oscillospiraceae bacterium
CACGTTATGACCGCACGGTTACATTGTGCAGGTTTGCAGCTTGCGTTTGTGCGGTGAGCGGCGAACCGCCACACACTCCCTCCGTCACTGCGGTGACACCTCCCTCAGCGAGGGAGGCTGGGGCGGCGAACCGTATCACAAGAACCAAATAGCAAGGGTGAAACGAAAATTCGTTTCACCCTTGCTATTTTTAATATACCTCTAAGGTTATTTCAGCATTTAATTCTGTTTTTTTTCAGCTTCAATTAAATCATCACGAGTAATTGCATGAATACTCATATCATAATATTTACCGTATTTATCTTTGCCTACTTTACGCAAAACACCTTCATACTGTAAGCCGGCTTTATCCATAACCCTGCCCGAAGCCGGATTATCTGTACCATGCATAGCATAAACACGATTGTATTTGCAATCAATAAGCATAAAATGGATAACAGCTTTAAGTGCTTCGGTTGCAATACCTTTGCCCCAATATAAATCTGAAATAGCATAACCCATTTCGATTTCATCGAATTTTTTGTTTTTGACGGTAGCCGAAATGCTGCCGATAGGTTCACTGGTTTCTTTGCGGATAATTGCCCAAATATAGAAGTCATCATTTTTGTAACAGTCAATCCATTCTCTGAGCAATTCTTTTGTTTCTTCAACATTTTGAGCCGGGAACCATGATAAAGTTTTTGAAACTTCCGGACGGGAAGTCCAGTTATCATACATAAGCTGTGCATCCTCTATTACAAATTTTCTGAGGATTAATCGTTCTGTTTCCAAGAGGCAAGTACCTTTGTTTTCTACCCATTCAACCCAAGATATTTTACTCAAGTGTTATCCATCCCTTCATAATTCATATATAATTTGTTTGTAAAACAAATAATGTGTACAACTTAACCTAATACACAGTAGGTTCTTTATTCATCTTGATTATAATACCATTTTAATCTACTTTGTTCAACTGTTTTTGCTAAAGTTTTTATAAAGATTTGCAGATAGATATAAAAGTTAACATGATTTAGATTGATTATTTTTGCAATATGGATTATTATGTTCAATATATGTCTTTTGACAGAGTCAAAGGAATTTGATGTGGAGGAAGTATAATGGCAAATAATTTTAAAAATAATAAATCATCTCAAGGCAGTCGTCAGCCCTCGCAAGGACAAGCTCCCCCTAAAAAAAGAAAGCCTGTACAAAAAGCAAGAAGCTATTTTTCACAGCTTGCAAACGGAACAATGATTATAATAGGTTTAGTAGCATTTTCAGTCTTTCTGGCAATCTTTATTTTACAATCCGCTACTGATTTATTCGGTCTTAACAAAGAAGAAGGCTTAGTAACCGTTACCATTCCCCAAGATGCAAGTATTGGTAAAATTGCTAAAATACTGCATAAAAACGGTGTCATAACTCAACCGCTTACATTTCGGATTTATTCATCAATGAAAGATAAAAATGATATGTATAATGCAGGAGAATTTCAGTTGGAAACCGATTGGGGCTATGACCAAATAATGTATCGCTTATGTAAAAGCGAAATTGAAAATGCCGTTGTTTCCATTACTTTAAGAGAAGGTATGACCGCAGAAGAAATTGGAGATAGCCTTGAAGAAAAATCCGTTTGTACAAAAGCTGAATTTCTTGAAGCAATGGATACTATTGATTTCGGCTATAAATTTGAAGAAAATATACCTGAAAGTAAAAATCGTTATCATAAGCTTGAAGGTTATTTATTCCCCGATACCTATGAATTTTACGTTGGTGAAGGTGCAAAATCTGTAGTAAATCGCTTCCTGTCAAACTTTAATGATAAAATTACAGGTGAAATGTACAGTCGTATGAAAGTATTGGATATGAATTTAGATGAAGTTATAACACTTGCCTCTATTGTTCAAAAAGAAGCCGCACAATACACTACCATGAAAAGTGTTGCCGGTGTATTCTATAATCGTATGGAAAGCGGTTCGGAATTGCCAATGCTGCAAACAGATACTACAACTAATTATATTATAACAACCTTTATACCTAATTATAAAGAAGGTAAACCGCTTGAAAGTAAAACAAATCAAAACTTTATTGACGCATATAATACCTATTCACTTAAAGGCTTACCTATAGGCCCTATATGTAACCCCGGTATTGATGCCATTAAAGCAGTATTGTATTCAACCGAAAGCAATGATTATTTCTTTGTAAGTGATAAAGCCGGTAAGTATTATTTCTCCGAAACAATAGCACAGCATGAAGCTGCCATTGCACAGGTTAAACAAATTAACGAAGAATTGAAAAAACAAAAAGCAGAAGAATAAATTTGAATATTGTTTTTAAATCAAAAGTCTATAAATAAAGAGGGAGATTTCAATGAACAAACAGTTTATACCTGAAATTCTATCACCTGTAGGTGATTTAGAGCGGCTTGAATATGCTATTCGTTATGGTGCAGATGCGGTGTATCTGGGAGCAAAAACCATGGGTATGCGAACAGCATCACAAAATTTTGACTTTGACGGGCTGAAAACTGCGTGTGAGTATGCTCATGCAAGGGGCAAAAGAGTTTATCTTACCTGCAATATTTTGCCGAATAATCGTGAGGTTGAAGCTTTGCCGGATTTCTTTCGCAATGTTGAATTTGCAGGAATAGATGCATTGATTATTGCAGATATCGGCGTTATGATGGAAGCTAAAAGAGTAACTCCGAATATGGAAATTCATATGTCAACACAAGTAGGCATAGTAAACTATCTTACAGCAACAGAGCTTTATAAAATGGGTGCAAAAAGGGTAGTACTTGCAAGAGAAACCACCTTTGATGACATTAGAGAAATTAGAGATAAAATACCACCCGAGCTGGAGATAGAATGTTTTGTACATGGTGCAATGTGTATGTCATTCTCGGGTCGTTGTTTGTTATCTCAATATATGGTCGGCAGAAATGCCAATCGTGGGGAATGTGCTCAACCCTGTCGCTGGGGGTATAATCTTGTTGAAGAAAAACGTCCCGGTCAATATTTCCCCATTGCAGAAGAAAATGGTGTAACCTATATTCTTAATGCTAAAGATATGTGTATGATTAAACATATTGATAAGCTGGTTGATGCAGGGGTAAATTCATTTAAAATTGAGGGGCGTGCCAAAAGCTTTTATTATGTTGCCTGTGTAACAAATGCTTATCGTGCCGCTGTTGACTGTTATCTTCAAAATCCCGATGGCTTTATTTTACCCTCATGGATTGAAGAAGAAACACGCAAGGTTAGTCATCGTCAATACACCGAAGGATTTTACTTTGGTGCTCCGGAAGACGGACAATACACCGAAAATGGCGGCTATGTAAGAGCTTGGGACGTGGTTGCTGTCGTTGACAATTGTAAAGATGGATTTTTACAGCTTACTCAACGCAATAAATTCTCTTTGGGTGAACAGATTGAAATTATGCTGCCGGGTAAGCAGCCTATTGCGTTAACTGTAGAGCGTTTGATTGACGAATTTGGCACCGACGTTTCAACTGCAAACAAAGCTATGATGAAAGTATCAATCCCATTCAGCGGCAATGTACCTCAAGGTGCAATTTTGCGTAAAGAAAAGACTGTATAAAAAAAGCAGGCATTGTAAAAACACAAATCCTGCTATGGGGCGACCGCCCCTTTCGGGCTTCGCCCGAAACCGCAAGCTTGGCTTGCGG
>JAVVRS010000175.1:0-3670 GCA_036654595.1 Oscillospiraceae bacterium
ACGTACCAAAGCTTTAATAAGTGCCGCCGTACACCCCGATACACTGGAAACGGTTGAAACCTATTGTATGGGCAGTGGAACAGAGCTTATTGTTATACCTGCAAAGGACGGTATAACCGATATGACAGAGCTGGCGATTGAACTTGATGAAAATGTAAGCTGTTTTTATATGCAGCAGCCTAATTTTTACGGTATGCTTGAAAATGCAACAGAACTTGCTGAAATGACACACGCCGCAGGTGCAAAATTTATTATGGGTGTAAATCCTATTTCGCTGGGTGTGCTCAAAACACCTGCCGACTATGGAGCTGATATTGCAGTGGGTGACGGACAACCTCTTGGTATGCCATTGTCATTCGGTGGCCCTTATCTTGGCTTTATGGCAGCAAAATCAGCAATAGCAAGAAAACTGCCGGGCAGAATTGTCGGTGAAACTACAGATGTTGATGGAAAACGTGCATTTGTACTTACACTTCAAGCCAGAGAACAACATATCCGCCGTGAAAAAGCTACAAGTAATATATGTTCAAATCAAGCACTTTGTGCCCTGACAGCATCTGTATATATGGCGGCAATGGGTGCAAGCGGTATATATGAAGCGGCAAGTCAAAGTATGTCCAAAGCAGGATACATGGCTTCAAAATTGGGGAAAATAGGCTACACCTTAAAATTTGAAGGAAGCTTTTTCCATGAGTTTGTCACCACCTCACCGCAGCCGATAGAAAAAGTCATGTCCTCACTTGAAAAAGAGGGTATACTTGGCGGATATCCGCTTTCGGGTGAACTTGAAGGTTGTATTCTTTGGTGTTGTACAGAACAGAATACCAAAGAGGAAATTGACCGAGCAGTAGAAATTTTAAAGGAGGTGCAGTGATAAATGAAGCTGATTTTTGAAGCAAGCAAAGATGGCAGAGGCTGTACGCTTATGCCAAAATGTGATGTGCCGCAGGTTGCATTGCCACAGCGTATGCAAAGAACTGCACCGCCAAGACTTCCGCAAATGGCTGAAACAGATATCAGTCGTCATTATACAGGTCTTGCTAAACGAACCCACGGAGTAAATGATGGATTTTATCCTCTGGGTTCATGTACTATGAAATATAATCCACGCATAAACGAAGATATTGCCGCTTTGGACGGCTTTAAAAAGATACACCCATTACAACCTAAGCATACTGTTCAAGGTTGTATGGAGGTGTTAAGCCTTGCAGAACAATACCTTTGTGAAATAACGGGTATGGACGGTATGACCTTTCAGCCGGCAGCAGGGGCACATGGTGAATTTACCGGTGTACTGCTTATAAAAGCATATCATCAGTCACAAAACGACACCAAAAGAACTAAAATTATTGTACCCGATTCAGCTCATGGTACTAACCCTGCTACTGCAACAATGGCAGGCTTTACAACGGTACATGTTCCATCAAGAGAAGATGGCTGTGTGGATATAGAAAAGCTGAAAACCTTGGTCGGTGATGATACCGCAGGGCTTATGCTTACCAATCCAAACACAGTGGGATTATTTGATAAAAATATTCTTGAAATTACAAAGATTATCCATGATGCAGGCGGACTTAACTATTATGATGGTGCAAATCTAAATGCAGTTATGGGTGTTGTTCGTCCCGGTGATATGGGCTTTGATGTAGTACATCTTAATTTGCATAAAACATTTTCTACCCCTCATGGCGGTGGTGGCCCCGGTTCCGGTGCAGTTGGCTGCAAATCTATTTTAATGCCATTTTTACCAACACCATATATACACAAAGACGGTGATTACAGCTTTACAACTCCTGCTCAAAGCATTGGCAAGGTGAAATCTTTTTATGGCAATTTTCTTGTTGTAGTAAAAGCTTTGACTTATGTCATGACACTTGGTAGAGAGGGAATTCCCGAAGCGTGTAAAAATGCTGTACTAAATGCAAATTATATGATGAGCCGTTTATCGGTAGACTATGATATGGCATATGACTGCCGTTGTATGCACGAATTTGTAATGACACTTGAACGTCTTAAAAAAGAAACGGGTGTGTCTGCAATGGATATTGCAAAAGGTTTACTTGACAATGGTATGCACCCACCGACAATGTATTTTCCACTTATAGTACATGAGGCTTTAATGATTGAACCTACTGAAACAGAATCAAAAGAAACAATGGATCAAGCAATAGAAGTATTTTTAAAGCTATACAAACAAGCTTATGAAAATCCACAGGCACTTCATGATGCACCATTGACAACACCTGTACGCAGGCTTGATGAAGTTGGTGCGGCAAGAAATCCACGGCTTAGATATATTTTTTAACGCTGAACTTCAAGGCTCCTGAGCAACCCCTCGGCCTCAGCCCCGCCGGCGGGTGGCTTCGCCACCCAAATTGCCGCTTTGCGGCAATTTTGCGTCTTAGTCCCCTTGTTAAGGGGGCTAAGACGCAGCCGGCGGGGCTGAGGCTTAGGGGTTGGCAGGAGCTTATTGCATTAAGGAGAAAATAATGATTTCAAAAGTAAAGTACATTATAAGAGAACAAACCAATCCATATGATAATTTGGCATTGGAAGAAGTTCTTACACAAACGACAGAAAAAGATACGGTGATACTTTACCTGTGGCAAAATGCAAATACGGTAGTAATTGGTAAAAATCAAAACCCATGGAAAGAATGTAAAGTTAGAGAACTTAATGAAAACGGTGGATTTTTGGCAAGACGTCTTTCTGGCGGCGGAGCAGTATTTCATGATTTGGGAAATTTGAATTTTACATTTGTTGCAGCCAATGAAAATTATGATGTAGTGCGTCAGCTTGAAGTTATATTGCTTGCAGTAAAAAAACTGGGCATTAATGCAGAGAAAACCGGCAGAAATGATATAACGGTGTCCGGACGAAAATTTTCAGGTAATGCGTTTTATAATAACGGTACAAATTCGTATCATCATGGTACATTGCTTATAAATGCAAATATGAGTACATTATCTAAATATTTAACTGTATCAAAACAAAAGCTATCCTCAAAGGGAGTAAATTCTGTGCAGTCAAGGGTAGCAAATTTAAATGAGTTTAATACTGAAGTTACCATATGCAGCATGAAAGAAAAGCTTATAGAAGCATTTGGTGAAGTGTATGGTATAACACCGCAAAAACTTACAGAAGATGAGTTTGATAAAGCCGTATTAGCGGAAAGCCGAGAAAAATTTGCATCATGGGAATGGCTTTTTGGCAAGAGATTAGAGTTCACTGCCACAATGAATGAGAAATTTGTTTGGGGTGAAATTGAGATACAATTGCAGGTTGATAAAGGTAAAGTAAAAAAGGCTTTAATATATACAGATGCAATGGAGCACAGTGGCTTTGAACTGATTGAAGATGCACTTAAAGATTGTATATTTAGTACAGTGGGTATGGCACAGGCAGTGTGTAAACTTGCAAAAAATAACGGTGAACTTAAACAAACAATTTTAAATGATATACAAGGATTGATTTTACGGCAGAATTTTTAACACGAAGATGGAAAGGGTGATATCTGTGAGTGAATATGATTTAGCGGTAATCGGTTCAGGGCCGGGTGGGTATGTAGCAGCCATAAGAGCGGCACAGCTTGGATTAAAAACAGTGGTAATAGAGAGCAAAGAGGTTGGCGGCACCTGCTTAAACAGAGGTTGTGTACCAACCAAAACAC
>JAVVRS010000176.1:0-3590 GCA_036654595.1 Oscillospiraceae bacterium
ATTACTAAAGCTGATAGGCACAGAGAATGGGGTATGGCTTTATCTTATACCTGTGGGTAGTTTAATTACAGCAACAGAGATTTCCATGGTGAATTACAATATATATGCAGGAAGATATAACCGTGTGTCAAAAGGCAATATTATAAGAGGTGCAGTATATTGTGTTGCACAAATTGGGTTATATAATTTTGGTGTGGCAGGGCTGATTGTGTCACAAATGGTATCAAATGCAGTAACAATAGTTTACCTTGCAGTGGGAAGTAAGCTTGGCAATATAGATAAGACAATGTTGAAGCAGATTGCGTTTGAATACAGAGCATACCCTAAATATATGGTTGTGGGAGCGGTTGCCGGAGCAGCTAACAGTAATTTACAAAGCTTTTTTATTTCAGCATTTTATGGCAGTACACAGACAGGTTACTATGCAGTTGTAAATCGTTTGCTTGGAACACCGCTGACAGTTTTGTCAACGGCAATAGGACAAGTATTTTTAAAGCAATCGGCTGTTGAGATGCAGCAAAAGGGTAAAGTGACCTCGGCAAAAAAGCTGACATTGTGGCTTTGTTTGATAGCGGTTCCTGTGTTTGGAGGAATTTATTTGCTTTCGCCATGGCTTGTAAATATATTTTTAGGCAGTGGTTGGAGTGAAACAACAATGTTTATAAAAACACAGATTATGTTGTTTGCAGTTAGGTTTGTAGCAGTACCTGTGACGCTTATTGCACCGGTGCTAAAAAAACAGCGAGCAACAATGGTTTGGCAGTTTGCAATGCTGCTGTTGTCTGTTTTGCCGGCAGCAATTGCTTTAATAAGCAGTTTGTCGGTAGAGTATTATTTAATTTATACAAGTGCCTTTTTATCAGTTGGCTATCTGGTGTTTTTGTATTATTGTATCAAAGTATCGCAAAGCCTAATTATAGAAGGTGGTAATATGGGTGAATAGAGTGTTTACACATGGCTTTGATATATTCCTGTTAGTTACAGTGTTTTTTATGCTGTTAGAGCTTGCGACAACAACATCTTATGTTGCACTTGAAATTTCGCTTATTATTTTGGTAATAAGCTTTGTGGGAATGATTTTGACACGCCATGGTTTTAATCCTGTAAAGATTTTATCAAGGCTTATGCGAAGAAATAAAGCTTCATTGTTATTTTGGGCAGTACTTGCCATTTATTTAATTTTAGATTTTATAACATTGTTTTACAGTCCCAATATAACCATTGCAATAGCAAAATACAAAGTAATATTATTGATGTTGTTTATCTGGTTGGCAATATCATTTTATGTTGAGGATTGCGAAGATTTGGATAGCTTGCTGTTTGCAGTAGCGGTAACGGGGCATATTTGCAGCTTACTGGCAGTTCTTAATCTATCTGCTGTAAAGCTGTTTGAAAGATATTATATTTTACGGCTGTCATTGCGGCCGGATTACAATGTATTTGCAGCGGTTGTGTTTATGTCGCTGCTTACAAGTTTTTTTCTGTTGATGAAATCAAAATACAGCTTTCGGTATAAGCTGATACTGATTTTGACTGATTGGATATTTCTTTTACCTATAATTTATTTAAGCTCATCAAGAAGAACAGCTTTGATAGCTTTGCCTGCTTGCGGAGTAATGCTTATATTGTTGTGCCTAAATGAAAAAAGACAAAGCAATAAAGCAAGGCTTGTAATTGATACTGTGTTTACAACGGCTGTTGCAGCGGTATTGGCAGTGTTGGTAGTGTGCGGACTTACTATTTATATGAATAATGTATATCTAACCAAAAAAGCAGAGGGTGATTTACCTAAAGGCGTAGAAACCTCAGCAGCACAGCGTTATGAAATGCCGGAGGAAAGTGAAATAGGCAATAAACGAAGAATTATCTGGTCGGTGGCAATTGATGAGTATAAAAGCTACAACACAAAAGAAAAGTGGTTTGGTAAAGGTGCAGGGTATGATATTGTGCTGTATGATACAGTACAAAGCAAGGAATTACAGGAGGCATATCCGGACAAAATAAAGGTACAAGGTGCATTGTCCGCACATAATTTTATACTTGCAGATTTGTTGAATGGCGGTATTGTAAAAGCAGTGGCAGGGTGTATGGTATGGATTGCCATAGCATGGAACTTGTTAAAACTTTGGAGTGAACAACGCATTTGGGCATTTTTATATTGCCTGACATTAGGATTTGTGCTTGTAGGGTGTTTAATTTCAAACAGGTTTGGGTTTGTATATGATAAATTTTTTTGGTTGTTTGCAATACTGCTTTGTATGGAAAACAGATTGATGTCGGAGGATAAAAGGAGGGGTAATGACCGATGGCTGATGTAAAGGTTTGTATTATGACCTCTGTTCACCCGGCTGAAGATATTCGTATCTATGAAAAAGAAGCTAAAGCACTTGCGAGAGCAGGATATAAAGTAATGCTTTTAAACAGCTTTAAGGAGAAAATAATCAGTCCGAATTTAAGACAAATAAAGGTACAAAGCTTTAAAAGCAGACGCTCAAGAATTTGTTTTAGCTGGGGGATATATTTTCAAAAAGCAATGAAAACCAAAGCTGAGATAATTCATTTTCACGACCCTGAGCTTTTACCTGCGGGACTGCTTTTAAAGTTTTGCGGTAAAAAAGTGATTTACGATATACATGAGGATTTACCTGTACAGATATTATATAAACCATATCTCTCCTCGGGTATGCGAAAATTTTTGTCATCGGCGGCAGAAATTACAGAAAATATTTTCAGCCGTTTTTTTGATGTAAATATTTGTGCTACAGAAACGATTGCCAAACGCTTTACAAAGGCACAGGTGATTTATAATTATCCTCTTTTAAGTGAATATAATCAGTACAAGCAGTATATAAAGCCATATTCTCAGCGTGAAAAATGTTTATGTTATGTGGGAGCCATAACTGAAAACAGAGGAATATTCAATATGCTTGATACAGTGGAAAATACAGATTTACTCTTGACCTTGGCAGGTGAATTTGAAGATGAAAATACAGCTATGCGGTGTAAAATTCATTGGGGTTTTAAAAACACAGAATATATAGGTTTTGTTGACCGTCAAAATGTTATTAAGGTAATGGGAGAGAGTAAAATCGGTCTTTTACTGCTCAACCCCACAGTAAATTACATGGAGGCTTTGCCAATAAAAATGTTCGAATATTTTATGTCTGCCACTCCTGTGATATGCTCAAATTTTCCATATTGGAAAAACTTGTTTGGAGATTGTGCCATCTATGTTAATTCAACAAACCCCAAAGAGGTTAGAAGTGCAATTAATATGCTGCTTACAAATCCCGAACAAGCAGAAAAAATGGGTAAGCGTGGGCAAACCCTTGTGCTTGAAAAATACAGCTTTGAAAAAGAAGAAAAAAAGCTATTGACTCTTTACAAGGCGTTGGCTCGCCCCGGTCACGGATAAATTTCACCTTGGTGAAATTTATCCTCAGCGAGCCTCCGCTCGCTGACGCTGCGAAGCAGCGTGTGACCGAGGCGGAGGCAACGAGAGGAGAATAAGCGAAGATGAAGATTTTAATTGTAAATCATTATGCAGGTTCACCACAGATGGGAATGGAGTACAGACCATATTATTTAGC
>JAVVRS010000177.1:0-3547 GCA_036654595.1 Oscillospiraceae bacterium
ACCTTGCCTGACCGTCCTCCATTCCGCAAAAATCATTTGTCATTAAATGGTTTATATTTGTCAATGTATCCTTACCTATAAGAATAAATTCTCCCATATGAGAAACATCAAACAAACCTGCTTTAGTGCGTACTGCCATATGTTCATTAATTACTCCGGCTTCATATTGTACCGGTAAAAGATATCCTCCAAAAGGTACAATCTTTCCTTTTGCCGCAACATGACAATCATATAATGGGGTTTTAAGTTCCATTGTAAGCACTCCATTCTGCCGCTTTAACGGCTTTTCCTGTTTTTTTACAATAAAAAAGGGCGTGTTAATACTACCTTGTATCAACACGCCTCTGTATTCTACCTGAAAGATTCTCCCATTAATTCATAATAGGATTGCTTCTTCGGTGTATTTCCATTGCTGAAAATTACTTTCCAGAGTTTCGTCCAAATTCGGTCCTTTTGCCTGAGAGTTTATTGCGACTTCACCTTCGGCGCTGTTTAAACAGTCTCTCCCGAATCCTTCATCCGATTATTCAATTATTGCTTAATCCATTTGCAGTATATATTAAACTTTATTATCTGTCAATATTTTTTTAATAAGAAATAAATCCCCAACTCTTACTCCTTATAAATAAGCTTCCTCTGCTATGGGGCGGCACAATCAAGGGCAGCCGCAGGCTGCCCTTGCGGCGGCGAAGCCGCCGGCGGCACGACGTGCCGCATTGTGCCGCCCCAATAGCTCATAGCTTGCTAAGAATTAATAAATATATGAGTACAAAAAAATCCTCCCGAGCTTATGCTGTCGAGAGGATTTTATTAAATTTAACCTTGTTCTTGTCCCATCATTTTTAAACGCAGTCTTATTTTATCGCTTATCATAGCTATAAACTCACTGTTAGTGGGCTTACCTCTTGAGTTGTGAATTGTATATCCAAAATAAGAATTAAGGATTTCGATATCACCTCTGTCCCAAGCAACTTCAATTGCATGACGAATGGCACGTTCTACACGACTACTGGTAGTTTTATTTTTCTTTGCTACAGTTGGGTACAATATTTTAGTAACTGAATTTATAACTTCACTGTCTTTTACTGAAAGCATAATTGCATCACGCAGATAATTATAACCTTTGATGTGAGCGGGTACACCAATTTGATGAATAATTTCAGTTACCATTAATTCGAGGTCAATCAGTGGGGTTTTAGCAACAGTTTCTTGTGTTCCTGTTGATATTTCCGTACCTGAAAGTTGTGCAATTCTTTCTACCAATACTTCGGTATCAAAAGGTTTTAAAAAATAATAGGCAGCACCTGAGGATATGAGTTCTTTTTCCAATGCAGGTGTATAGTATGCAACCATTACCATAAACATTGGTGTTGGAAGATCTTTTTGTTCTTTGATATTTTTCATTACCCCAATTGCATCAAGCCCCGGCATAAACATATTCATTAATACAATAGCCGGTTTAATTTCCTTAATTTTTTCTGAAAGCTTTGTTCCGTCTTTAGCACAGGTTACCGCTTCAAATCCGTAAGCATTTAACACTCTGCTGCAATTAGAACAAAACCCTTGGTCATCTTCTGATATGAGGACCTTCATTTTTATGTCCATCTCTAACCGCCTTTCGCCGTAGCATCGGCAAATAAATTTTGTCGCTTGGTAAATCTCTTTATAGATATTTTACCACACTTGCTGTCTTTTTTACAGATAGTTTATCGGTTTTATGCGTTATTTTATCTTCTTCCATATATTACCATAAGTTAAATTAAATTGCAATATATTTTTAAAGATTTTTTAGATATTTTATAATTATTTGTACCTTTTAAATCGTTTATGCTGCACTCGTATTCGAAATTGCAACAGTTTGTAATGTTTTATCCATATTTTCCGCAAAAATCCCAAACCCTTTAGTTGGCTCATTAACAAAAACATGAGTAACTGCTCCTATCAACCGTCCGTTTTGTATTATAGGACTACCACTCATTCCTTGTACAATACCACCCGTTTGTTCAATAAGCTTTGAATCAGTTACTCTGATTATCATATTTTTTGTTGGCTCCGCATCTGAATAATTTATCCTTTCAACATAAATCTCATATTCTTGCGGCTCGCTTCCATTAACTGTTGTCAAAATTGTTGCAGGTCCTGTTGTCACTTCATAAGAAAAAGCTACTGCCATCTCTTGACCGCATTTGGGAAACTCAGACAATACACCATAAACACCCGTTGCATTATTTACTGTCAATTCACCCATATTTTCTCCCGGTGCAAATACTCCTTTAAGTTCACCCGGACTGCCGCTGCAACCTTTTTTAATCCCCGTGATTGACGCATTAACCACCTCTCCTTCATATAATGGCATTATATCCTGTGTATCCACATCACAAATAGCATGACCCAAACCGGCAAAAGCTAAGGTATCGGCATCATAAAAGGTCATTGTACCAATACCGGCGGAACTGTCACGCACCCAAAGTCCTATACGGTAAATACCATCTGTAGCATTTTTTTCAGGTTCCAGTAACAGATGTCGCAAATATCCATCACGTTTTACCGTTACTTTAATAGGCTTTCCTTCGCTCTGCGAAACAATGCTTAAAACATCTTTATTGGTTAATGTGGTTCTGCCATTCATCTCAACTACAATATCACCTATCTCTATTCCTGCCTCTTGTGCCGGACTTTCAAGCTCTCCTTTAACTTCTACATCTCCTATTCCCACAACCATTACTCCATCAGTAAACATCTTTATTCCAAACGGAATACCTCCTGCAACTACCGTGCGGCGATCAACAACCTGTACATTAACTTCTTTGACTGCTACAATCCCCATAAAATTTATATCCATTTTATAGGTATTCCCCGAAGCTTTATATACACCTATTGGAAATTCGTCCGATGACAGATTGCAGCTTAAATATTCGCTGTACCTTTCAAGTGACAGATTGTCGCCTTTTTCCACATCAAAATGGCTTGGCAACGTACTTTGTAAATAAAGTGCACATATCAACAATATCATTACAGCAGCTGACAATAACGCTGTAAAATAGCGATATGCCTTTTTTATTGAAATCTTCATCACACAAACCTCACCTTTTTATTTGCTATGCCACAAAATAATCATTTTCGGAACAGTTTTTACTGCTCTTATTTTAATCTTGACAAAATTCCTTTTATTATAGCCGGCAAATAGTATGGTGAACCGTAATCAGTTATTTGGTAAAAAAGCCACCACCACGATTGTTATAAAGTTTGTATCAATAAATTTAAACCATAAATGTTACTTAGTTCATTATTTTTTTGTAAAATCTCGGTATTTAATAGTTTGGTAAAATATTATTTTTTCTATCTGCTTTGAAAACTATTTTTTTATGGTAAAATAAAACCCAAAGGTTTTATTTTATTTTATTTAAATATCGGTGCAAGATTTTGCATACGCAAATGCACCATGACAGATTTTACCAACAATACTTTGTATTTATGGTAAAACACAACCCAAAAGGTTTTATTTTATTTTATTTAAATATCGGTGCAAGATTTTGCATACGCAAAT
>JAVVRS010000178.1:0-3501 GCA_036654595.1 Oscillospiraceae bacterium
TTTTTCTTCCGAGGTAAACTCCTGCTTTTCATAAACAAGCTTAGGAAGCTTGCTTACAGCTTCATCTAAAAGAAGTTCAAGATTGGAATTTTCAAAAGGGTGCAGAGCTGTCAGCTTTTCATTACCATACATTGAGTTGTCGTATGCCATTGTTCCAAGCAGCATTTGTGGATTTTCAAGGTAGTAATTATTTAAACGTATTCCGTTTTGGTCAAAGCCTGTGTTTACCCATGACGGAACGTCATAGCTTAAAGCTTCTCGTTTTTTAAGAAAGATAATGTCCGAGGTTACATTTGTATTTGCTGTGTCCTTAAATGCAGTGTTAGGCAAACGTATTGCACCCAATAATTCGGCTCTCTCGGCTATCATTTTGCGTACAGAGGTACGTTCTTTATCAAGCGTACCTTTTGAGGTGATGAAAGCAATGATACCCCCGCTTCTTACTTTATCCAGCGATTTTAAAAAGAAGTAGTCGTGAATAAAAAGATTGTTCTTGTCGTATTTTTTATCTGCTATTTTGTAGCTGCCAAAGGGTACATTACTTATTGCCGCATCAAAAAAATTGTCAGGGGTGCAACTTTCCTCAAAGCCTGCTATTTGAATATCCGCATTTTGATAAAGCTGTCGTGCAATGCGTCCGCTAACGCTGTCAATCTCAACTCCGTACAGCTTTGAAGAAGTCATTTTGGCAGGAAGTGCTCCTAAAAAGTTGCCTATCCCCATGCCGGGTTCCAATATGTTGCCGCCGTCAAAACCAAAGCCGTCAAGCGACTTGTACATTGCTCTTATTATTTCACCGCTTGTGTAATGTGCATTGTTTACGCTTGCCCGTGCCGCTTCGTATTCATCGGGATTAAGGAGCTGCACAAGCTGTTTGTACTCGTTTTGCCACGATGAATTTTGACTGTCAAATGCCTGCGGCAAACCTCCCCAGCCTGCATATTTATTTAAATCTTTTTGTTCGATTGCATTTGCGAAACGATTTTCTTCCTCTATTTTTTTGAGTAAAATTATTGCATCTATATTATTTGCAAACCGTGATTTAGGGGCAAAGCTTGATGGCACAGTATTGCTTTCCAAAACAAAATTAAGCTTTTCGGGGACAAAAAAAGATACCGCACCCTGCATGGGTGAAGTATCTTTTGAAGCTATTAAATCTATTTTTTGTTCGGTAGGTCCTTCGGTAGATATCCTACCAACTGCCCGTTCTCCGGTATCCAAATCAGGTCTTCCGCTGATGGGTTGTCCGGGTCTATTTCGTATTCCATCGGCTCGTCTTCGTCCTCCGTCAGCAACAGTCCAATCATTGGAGGATATATTTCCCACATCTGATTTAACAATATTTCTCTGGCTGTGTAAAGGTCTGTTTGTGCTGTCAACGAGCGTTCCTTCTCGTTCATTTCCTCCATCATTTGTGAGAGAAACGGGTTCAAATCTCCGCTCTTCAGAAGCCGGCTCCATAGCTCGTGGTGGAACTCTTTCAGATATGCTTGGAATGATGTCGGATAAGGACTGCTGAAGCTCTGTTCCGTGTATATCATCTGCAAGTCCTCGATTTCCGAATTTGAAACGTATATCGGGGTCATATCTTCCAGATATATTTTGGTCAGCATTTCGCCATTGTTGCTCATCAGCTGTTTCGGAAAGTCTTTCTCGTTTAAATCCCAATCCGCCGTTTCCAGTATTCTCATGTTCCAGTTGTAGTTTGCTTGCTTGCTCTGCTCGGCTGTGCGGCTGTCCAATACTTCCTCGAAGCTCATGTCGCTGTCCATTTCGTTGTAATTTGTTTGCATTGTAAATGCTCCTCTCAATTTTCCTAAGTATTTGGCTTGCTTGACCGGTGGCTAATGTGCCGATTACACTTATATTATCTAAAGTGATTATTTTATCACAGTTTATTTTTGTTTGAAGCTCAAATTTATATGGAATATCCAAACGCTTGCATACTGCACAAAGTATAAATGATGTATAGATATTTTGCAAATTTGCAGGGTCAAAGGTATGGTTATTTGTGTCACCTGAAACTATATTCAGAACATCGTCTTGTTTAAATTGTTGCTTTGAAATACTCGAAACGGCATCGATTATTTCACTTTCTTCAGCAGCTAAATCGCCGATAATTGTTGCTTTGTAAGTGTCATCATATTTCCAGTAGGGAAGTGCGGTTTGATTTCGACTGTAGGTTTGTTTACAGTCAAATAAATTTGCAGTGTAGCCGGAAGTTTCATTGCCATTCAATCTAACAATAGCTCGCTGATCTTTTTTTACAGAACGGTTTAATTTCGTGTTCCATTCATCATAGGTAGCCAGTGCGGTTGCGTGGGGGTTTTGTGCATACACTAAAATTAAATCCTCAAAGCTGTATTTGTAATTTGTACCGCAAAATCCAATGAATTTTTCAAGTTCTTGAATATCACAGCTTATACGTCGTTTGTTTGTATTGTACATTGCTTCGGCGGTAGATTTTTGAGCTTGTTGTTTTTGGCTTAAAATCAAGGTTAATTTCCTCCGCTTTCATAATATTGCTGCAGTGCTTTGATTATAATATCTTCAATTTCTTTTGCACTTTTTTCTTCTCTGATGTATGATTTTATGCGGTTGTATCTTATCTTAACGACCTTTGGTGTCGGCGGCGGTTTGGGAGTAAATACATCTTCAAGTGTTTTTAGGGTTACATTATGGTTTTCTTGCAGATGTTTTATTTGCTCGGAGGTTTTAATATCAAGTTTGATGTTTCTGCCTGTCAAAAAGTCAAGCACAAGCTGTTGATTTTCAGCGTTTAATGAAGCTGTATTTACTCCTGCCATGAATGGCATTTCACCGTTGTCGACCAATTCCAAAAGGTGCGGAATTAGTCTTGTCAGGGCAATATATCTGCGAATTTGTTTCTCGCTGTCTTCGGAATTTTGTGACATTATTGTAGAATTTCTAGGTTGTGGGTCAACTTGACCCACAACTGATTTTCCACGATGGTTATGCCGTTGCAGAGCCTCATATTGCAGTTTATATGCCCATGCTTTTTCGCTTGGAAAGAGAAATTCACGTACAGCAAGGTTACTTGCTATAAGCTCAAGCAAGGCGGTGTCATCGTCCACATCATGTATAAGGCAGGGCACAACAGGGAGAGAAATAATCTTCGCCGCCGATACTCGGTTATGTCCGGAAATTATTTCGTAAATATCACCTTTTGGACGAATGATAATGGGGGAGATAACACCGTTTCTTTCAATGCTTACAGCCAACTCGTTAAGTTTTTGCGGTGAGTATGGCTTAAATGGGTGTTGTCCGCTGAAAGGCAAAAGCTTTGAGGGGTCAAGTTGTATTAATCCTGTTGGAGTTTCATTTGCAGGTTTGGGTGCAATAGGTTTTTCCGGCGGTGGGGTTCTTGGTCTGTTGAACAGCTCCGCATTGATTTTAGGCATCATAATTTTTTCCCTCTTTTGTGTTAATTTGTGTCACCAGTGACACATTTTAAGATTGCAGTAATTTGTGTCACCAGTG
>JAVVRS010000179.1:0-3465 GCA_036654595.1 Oscillospiraceae bacterium
TCTATACCAAGACCTTAGTTTGCGAAGAAAGCTTCCGTTGGAAGAACGGTAATGTTAGCGGCGGCAGCTTTTTGCACAATAGCATCAGCCAATGGGTGTTCTGAGGGCTTTTCCATTGTAGCGGCTATTGTTAAAAGTTCAGTTTCAGAGATGCCGTTTAAGGTAATAATATCGGTGACACGAGGTTTTCCTTCGGTTATAGTACCTGTTTTATCAAGCACTACTGTTGTGGTTTTATGAGCCGTTTCAAGTGCTTCACCGGATTTAACCAAGATACCGTTTTCGGCACCTTTGCCTGTGCCTACCATTATTGCAACAGGAGTAGCCAGACCTAAGGCACAAGGGCATGAGATTACAAGCACGGCAATTCCAATTGAAAGTGCAAATTCAAAGGAATAGCCAAGCAACAGCCATGTTACTGTAGCAATAATAGCGATTATGATTACTACAGGTACAAAGACACCACTGATTTTATCAGCAAGCTTTGCTATAGGTGCTTTTGAACTTGAAGCTTCATCTACAAGTTTAATGATTTGTGCAAGGGTAGTATCATCACCTACCTTTGTTGCTTTAAATTTAAAGTAGCCGGATTTGTTAATACTTGCGGCAATAACGGTATCACCAACACTTTTTTCTACAGGTATACTTTCACCTGTGATTGCAGATTGGTCAACAGAGGAATTGCCCTCAACGATTATTCCGTCTACAGCTATTCTTTGTCCCGAACGGATTACCAATATATCGTCCTTTTGAACATCTTGTGCAGGGATTTCAATTTCAATACCGTCTTTTACTACAATAGCTGTTTTAGGTGCAAGGTCCAACAGCTTTGATAATGCTTCACCTGTTTTACCTTTAGATTTTGTTTCAAGGAATTTACCCAGCGTGATTAAGGTTAAAATCATTACAGCAGATTCAAAATATAAATCCATACTGTAGTGCATAACAATATCGCTATTTCCATGTCCAAGCCCGAAACCAATACGGTAAATTGCAAAAATACCATACAATGTAGCGGCAGATGAACCCATGGCAATTAAGGTATCCATATTGGGGGTACCTTTAAACAATGCTTTAAAGCCAACCTGAAAATATTTGCGGTTAACATAGAGCACAGGAAGTGAAAGTAAAAATTGTGAAAATGCAAAGGTAACAGCATTTTCTGTGCCATGCAGAAAAGAGGGGAGTGGAAGCCCAAACATATGTCCCATTGAAATATACATGAGTGGTATTATCATAGCAAATGAAACCCAAAGTCGGTGTTTCATATCTTTAAGTTCATCATTGGCAGATGGTACCGTTTTGCTTTGTGACGAAGTATTTACACCAAGCAATTCTGCACCATACCCAACACTGATAACTGCATCTATGATATTCTGTGAGGAAATTAATGCAGGGTCGTAATTAACCTCCATTTTGTTTGAAAGCAGATTAACGGTAACTTGATTTATACCATTTAACTTACGCACTGTTTTTTCCACATTTGAACTGCAAGCAGAACAAGACATTCCGCTTACGGAAAATTTTTGTTTCATATTATCAACTCCTTACCCATATACTACACCCCCGGTGGGGTGTATAATGTTATTATAGGAGCAACAGCTATTATTGTCAACAGTTGCTTTTACAACATTGGTATTTTGCCGTAATTTAACCAAAATATACCTTTTTAATTCAGCGTAAAATATTTTTTTAAATTAATGCGGCAATATGTGACAAATCCTAAAATTTTATGTATAATAAGACAGATTAAATAAATTCGGAGGCAATTAATGAGTATTTTAACAGTAGATAATGTAACACATGGTTTTGGTGCAAGAAAAATATTGGAAAACGCATCATTCCGTTTACTTAAAGGTGAACACGTCGGTCTTGTAGGTGCAAACGGTGAAGGTAAATCCTCTTTCCTAAATATTATTACAGGCAAACTTATGCCTGACAGCGGAACGGTTAAATGGTGTAACCGTATAACTACAGGCTATCTTGACCAAAGCAGTACCCTAACAAAAGGTAAAACCATAAAAGAAGTTTTGCGTGAAGCATTTTCAGGTATGTATGAAACAGAACAAGAAATGCTTGCTATGTATGAAAAAATGAGCGACTGCTCCGATGAGGAAATGACACAGCTTATGGAAGACGTAGGCGAAATGCAGGAAATGCTTGAACATAGTGGATTTTATGTGTTGGATTCAAAGATTGAAGAATATGCAAATGGTTTGGGACTTGGCGATATAGGTCTTGACCGAGATGTAACCGATTTAAGCGGTGGGCAACGTACCAAGGTTTTACTTACAAAGCTGCTTTTACAAAATCCAATGATTTTGATTTTAGACGAACCTACTAACTTTTTGGACGAAAATCATATTCTATGGCTGAAAAACTTTTTACAAAATTATGAAAATGCTTTTATTTTGGTTTCACATGATATCCCATTCCTTAACGATGTAGTAAATGTAATTTATCACGTTGAAGATGCAGTATTAACACGCTATAAAGGTGATTATGATTTCTTTACCGAAATGTATGAACTGAAAAAAAGACAAAACGAACAAGCTTATGAAAAACAACAAAAAGAAATTGCTCAATTGGAAGATTTTGTTGCAAGAAATAAAGCAAGAGTTGCAACTACAAATATGGCAAAAAGCCGTCAGAAAAAACTTGATAAAATGGACGTTATTCAAGTAGCAAAGGCAAAAATTAAACCTACATTCCAATTTAATCCCGCAAGGTCTACAGGGAGAATTGTAATAGAAGCAAAAGATTTGGTTCTCGGTTATGATGAACCATTGACAAGTCCACTTAATTTTAAATTGGAACGCAATCAAAAAATTGCTATTAAAGGCGTAAATGGTTTGGGTAAATCTACTTTACTGAAAACTATGCTGGGTATTATACCACCAATTTCAGGTGAAGTTGAACTTGACCAATTTGTAGAGGTTGGCTACTTTGAACAGGAACACGCCGCAGGCAGCAATACAGCTTTAGAAGAAATTTGGAGAGAATGTCCATCACTGACCAATGGTGAGGTTCGTGGGCTTCTCGCAAAATGCGGACTTACAACACAGCATATTGAAAGTCAAGTAAAAGTGTTGAGTGGTGGAGAAAATGCAAAAGTACGTCTTTGTAAGCTAATGATGCACGATATGAATTTATTGGTATTGGACGAACCTACCAATCATCTTGATGTTGATGCTAAGGACGCTTTAAAACAAGCCGTTGATAAATTTAAAGGTACAGTTATACTGGTAAGCCATGAACCCGAATTTTATAGCGATATTGTAACAGACGTTTGGAATTTGGAAGATTGGACAACCAAAATAGTATAAAATAACCTCCGGTCGTTATGACCGCACGGTTACATTGTGCAAGTTTGCAGTTTGCGTTTGTGCGGTGGGTTCAAGAATTTTAGATATTGCTTATTGCAACAAGACCTAAAAGTTTTACTTGATTTTTTTCAAAAAATCA
>JAVVRS010000180.1:0-3465 GCA_036654595.1 Oscillospiraceae bacterium
CAAAAAGAGTTGAAGCGTTATTTTCGGATTATTTGGAAACATTAAAAGCCACTACATCAGAATCAAACTGGAAACCGATATATTACAGATATAAAAAATGGATTGAACCTGAAATCGGCATTATGAAAATAGAAAAGCTTACAGAACAGCATTTGCAGAATATAATAAACAACGCTTTTGCAGCTAAACGGAGCAAAAAATATTTAATGAATATAAGGGTAGATTTGATTGCATTTATAAAATTTTGCAGAAAAAAACGAGTAACAAGCTTTATTCCTGAAGACATAACAATACCTAAGTCGGCTCCCGTGAAAGAGAAACACATTCTTCAACCTGAGGATATAATTAGACTTTTTTCCTGCAACGAAACATTGTTCAAAGGAAAACCGAAAGAAGACGCTTTAATCAATGCCTATCGTTTTCAGGTTCTTACCGGGCTGCGTCCGGGGGAACTTCTCGCATTAGAGTGGTCCGATGTGGTCAATAAAAGAGTGTATATAAATCGAGCAGTAAACAGTCTTGGGCATATAACCGAAGGGAAAAACCAAAACGCTAAAAGATATTTTGCATTGTCAGATAGTACTGAGGCAGTTTTATTTGAGCAATATAAGCTAAATAGCAATGGTAGAATATTTGGGAATATAGCGCAAGAGGAATATCGTAACTGTTGGAAACGATACGCAAAGCATAACGAACTCCCTAATATAACACCTTATGAAATTCGGCACACATTTGTTTCAATAGCAAGTAGCTTGCCTCTTGGAGAGATAAAAGCACTCGTCGGTCACTCACAAAGTATGGATACTTTGGGCATTTACTCTCACGAAGTTAATGGTGCTCTTGAAAACACAGCCTCAAAGATTGATGACATATTTAAGGACATTTTAGCTGTGTCTCAATCGGGTTTAAAATAAAGTGCGGTAAAAAGTGCGGTATTATAAAAATAAAAACTCGCTTAAACCTGATGGTTAAGCGAGTTTTTATTGGTGCGGCAAATGGGACTTGAACCCATACGTCGTAAAACACACGCCCCTCAAACGTGCCTGTCTGCCGATTCCAGCACTGCCGCAAACAAATATGATTTACATCACGGATATTATTCTATCAAAATAATGCCCTTATGTCAATACTCATTTCATAAAAATTTATATAATCACTCTAAAGCTTTACTTTATAGCATTTGGCTCTGCCACTTAAACTGCGTGATGAGTAATCAAACAACACTGCCGTTACTGCCTCAGTGTCATCAAATGGGTCAAATGGAAAAACTTCTATATGACAAATTTTACTTAAACGCTTTGGATTTTCTTCTATATATGACGATAAATATCTTTGAACATTTTCTTTATCTTCATAAAACCTACTGATTTCAGTACGATAGTCCGCACTGAAATGCTTGTCTGCAAAATTAGGCAATTTACTTGGCTTTTCGTGCATACAGATATCTAGCAAACATTTATATTCCATATGTTCTGTAAATGTTATCTTTTGGTCAGTGCAAAAATCTTTCAAAATAGAATATGTTTGTTCTTTGGTATGATTTGTTATATGCCAACCTTGCTTGACATAAAATTCACCTAACCTTTGAAAAAAACTGTATGGCGTTTTAAAATATGGCAGCAATGCTTTTAATATATTCTCAAAACGACCGCTGTTATAATACAGCTCTACCATTTCTTCGGTAGCTTTAAGTGACAATAAATCACTGTAAGGTAACCAATCGGTTGACAACACTTCATATGGTGCTTTAGGTGAATAGACAATTCCCATTTCAGAAGAATTGCTATGAATTGCCGAGCCTTTCAGCACCTTTAAAAAGCCCAATTGCAACTGTTGAGGTTCTGCCGCAAAGACATCATTAAATGAATTTGCAAATGAAGCTATATCTTCATATGGCAATCCCGCAATTAAATCAAGATGCAGATGAATATTTGCAGGTTCATTCAACTTTTGACAGATAGCCAGCAGTGATGATATATTGGTCTTTCTTGTAATACCGTCCAATGTTTTGGGATTGGTAGACTGTACTCCAACTTCAAACTGAAACAAACCTTTTCGTACCGTTGACAAAAAAGCTATTGTTGGTTCATCAAGCAATTCTCCTGCGATTTCAAAATGAAAATTTGTAACACCATTATCATGTTCTGATAAATAATGCCAAATTGCCAATGCGTACTCTTTATTGCAATTAAAGGTTCTATCAACAAACTTTACCTGACGTACATTCGCCGCAATAAATTTATCCATTGATTTAAACACTTGTTGCAATGGCATAAATCTAACGCCCTTTTCTATTGAAGAAAGACAATAACCACAGCTGAACGGACACCCTCTTGAGGCTTCAAAGTATAAAGTCCGTCCCATAACTTCATCTAAATTTTCATAAGGAAACGGAAGTATAGCCAAATCAGCAGATTCGGCGTGTTTGTTAGCGAAAATCTTACCGTCTTGCCTATATACAAATGATGGTATATCTTCAACACTTCCCTCACCTGCTATCCAATTCAGTAATGGTAGCAATACAAGTTCGCCCTCACCGCAGATAACTCCATCAATAAACTCATCTTTCTTTAGTACCTCTGCACTATCATAGCTTACCTCCGGACCTGCCAAAACAAGCTTTGTATTCGGTGACACCATTTTAAGGTGCATACAAAGTTCTGTAATTATCTCTATGTTCCATATATAACAGGAAAAAATTAAGCAGTCAACATTCAAACGATATAATTCACTCATTAACTGTGGTGTTCTCTGATTAATTGTATATTCTACAAATGATGTGGTATCTATTCCATTATCTTCTGCAAGTTTCTGCATATATCTTACCGCAATATTGGTATGACTGTATTTTGCATTTATTGCAACAAACACTGTTTTAATGTTATATTCCTCCTTTAGCAATACATTGCTTTAAAGTATACCTAATAACTCCATGATAAAAGGTTAGATATGTAAAGCTATCACATATCCAACCTTAATTATCTACTTGATACAATTAAAACATACTATTGCCTTTTCACCGATTATTTCTACCTTTGAAAAGTTCTTGCCAAACATTTTTTCTATCTCTTTTTTCTTATAGAAGGGCGGTGTCAATGAGCCTTTGTTAACGTGTATCATGCTTACAACAAAATCTGTGATAGCATTTTGATTTTTCAGATACATTGTTCCACAAAATTGTCCGCCTTTTTTAAGTACCCTGCTTATCTCCAAAAATGCACTTGAATTATCTGAAAATGTGTTCATTCCATTAAAACATACTACTAAATCAAAAGTATTATCTGCATATTTAAGTCGTCCCGTATCACCTACACCATATTCTACACATTGCAATCCTTCCTGTTCAAAGCATTGTTTTGCTTTATCAACAGACTGTTTTGAAATATCAAATACGGTTATATGTGCTCCACTTAATTTTTTATATTTTTCAATGGTATATTCACAGTATGATGTTGGCATTTCAAG
>JAVVRS010000181.1:0-3463 GCA_036654595.1 Oscillospiraceae bacterium
AGGCTGTTGACTAAGCTGCAAGCTGAGAATCGGGGCGGCACAATGCGGTCTTTGACCGCAAGGCGGCTTCGCCGCCTTTTAGGGCAAACCGCAGGTTTGCCCTAAATTGTGCCGCCCCGAGCAGAAAGACTTAATTTTGCCAATTGAAGATTATTGAACTCTGTGGCGATATGGTGTATAGTTATAGCAAAGTTGGCAAGATTTTGTTGTAACGGAGGTTAAGTATGATTCCAAAAGAGCTGGAACGAGTTTTATTAGATGTGCAGAAACCCGCACGATATATTGGTGGAGAACATGGCAGTATAATTAAGGATAAAAGTAAAGTTGATATAAGAATTGCATTTTGTTTTCCGGATATGTATGAAGTGGGTATGTCACATCTTGGAATGAAAATATTATACTCATTGTATAATAATGTAGAAAATTACTGGTGTGAAAGGGTGTTTGCACCTGATGTGGATATGGAAGCTGTAATGCGTAAAGAAAAGATTTTGCTTTATGGCTTGGAAAGCTTTGACCCAATTAAGGATTTTGACTTTATTGCATTTACCTTGCAATATGAAATGAGTTATACGGGTGTGCTTAATATGCTAGATTTGGCAGGCGTGCCAATTCGTGCAAAAGACAGACCCGATTTGTCACCGCTTGTAATAGCCGGAGGACCATGTGCTTGCAACCCCGAACCATTAACAGCATTTGTAGATTTGTTTGTGTTAGGTGAGGGAGAAAAGGTAAATCTTGAAGTTAATGAGTTGTATCTTATTGCAAAACAAAATGGTTGGAGTAAGGAAAAATATCTGCATGAAGCGTCAAAAATTGGCGGAGTGTATGTTCCGTCACTGTATGAGGTAACATATAATGATGATAAGACAGTAAAAGCGGTGACACCTATTTATGATGACGTTCCCGCAAAGGTAACAAAGCGTATCATTGTTGATATTGATGAGGTGTTTTATCCAAAACAATTTATAGTACCGTTTGTTGAACCGGTGCATGACAGAGTAATGGTTGAGGTGCTTCGTGGCTGCATAAGAGGGTGCAGGTTTTGTCAAGCAGGGTTTATTTATCGTCCGTTCAGAGAAAAAACAGCGGATACAATAAATCAAAACGGTAAAGACCTTTGTGCATCTACCGGATACAATGAGGTTTCGTTAACAAGCTTGTCTACAAGTGATTTGACCGAGATTGAACCATTGCTTGATAAAATGCTTGATTGGTCGGAGGAAAAACATATTAATTTGTCATTGCCGTCATTGCGTGTAGATAATTTTTCTGAAACGCTGCTTGAAAAGATAGCTAAAGTTCGTAAAAGCGGACTTACCTTTGCACCTGAAGGTGGGACACAGCGAATTAGAGATGTAATCAATAAAAATGTGTCGGAAGAAGAAATTATGAATACCTGCCGTACTGCATTTGAGGGTGGATATACTACCGTTAAACTTTATTTTATGATGGGACTTCCTACCGAAACTGATGAAGATATTGAAGGGATTGCTATTTTAGCACAAAAAATTGTTGATATGTTTTATGATTTACCTACAAAACCCAAAGGTAAAGGTGTAACCGTTTCAATAAGCTGTGCTTGTTTTGTACCAAAACCATTTACACCATTTCAATTTGAACCGCAAGATACCATTGAAGAATTTGAACGTAAACAGCGTTATTTAAGAAATGTTATCAGAACAAGAAAGGTAAATTTAAGTACTCATCACCCCTCAACAAGCTTTATTGAAGCAGTTCTTGCCAAAGGTGACCGCCGTTTATGTGATGTTGTTGAGGCAGCATGGAAAAAGGGCAGCCGACTTGATGGTTGGGGTGAACATTTAAGCATACAAAGATGGACAAGCTCAATGGAAGAATTAGGTATTGACCCTGCATTTTATGCAAATCGCAAACGCAGCTATGATGAAATAAATCCATGGGAACATTTGGATTACGGTGTGTCAAAAGAGTTTTTGATAAAAGAGAATAAACTTGCACATCAAGATACCACAACACCGAATTGTAAGCTGAAATGTTCGGCATGCGGTGCAAACAGTCTATTGAAAGGAGGAAAATGCGTTGCTGCAAAACATCAGGATTTTCTTCTCAAAAACAGATAGAGCAAAGTATATTTCTCATTTGGATATGGCACGTTGCTGGACATTTGCTTTTAACCGAGCAGAACTGCCTTTATGGTATACTCAAGGTTTTAATCCTCACCTGTATATGACCTTTCCGTTGCCGCTGTCATTGGGCTTTGAAAGTGATTGTGAATGTCTTGATACACGTCTTATTGAACGAGTACCTCTTGATGAGGTTAAAGAACGAATAAATGCAGCATTGCCGCTAGGGATTTGTGTATATAAGGTTGATGAACCAAAGCTTGACCAAAAAGAAATAGAATGGAGCGATTATGATATTCTTTTGGAATGTGATAACTCACAGATGATTTGCAGTCAGCTTGAAGAATATTTGGCACAGGACGAAATTATTGTAAGTAAACGCTCAAAAAAAGGTGCAAAAGATATTGATTTAAAACCACATTTTACTTTACTGCAATGCAAAGCACAAGATATAGGTATTGAGCTTAAATTACGAATGGCAACAGGTATAACAATGAATGTTAATCCAACACTTCTTATTGACAATTTCCCACAGCATGAAAAATTTTTACACAGTTCATACCGTCGTACAGCAGTACTCACAGGTGATATGAAAAAATTTGAATAATAATGATTTGCTACTTGAAATAAATACTGCATTGTGGTATCATATTCAAGAATGCGATGTCCACAGGATTTTTGTGCATTTTTTTAAGTGTACGGTTCTGTGAGGTTTTATTCACATACGCAATGCAATCAGCTTTGCGACAATAAAACAGGTATTCCTCTGCCGCCTCGGTAAGAATATCGCCAATTATAAGGAGGAAGCATCAATGGACGCTTTAAAACACATTTCCGAACCATGCCTTAAAACAACTATTCCACAGTTTGAAGTGGGAGATACAGTTAATGTTCAGGTAAAAATCAAAGAAGGTACAAGAGAAAGAATACAAGCTTTTGAAGGTACAGTAATCGCTAAAAAACATGGCGGTGTAGCTGAAACCTTTACAGTTCGTCGTCTTGCTCATGGCTGCGGCGTTGAAAGAGTATTCCCTATTCATTCCCCAAACATTGCCAATGTTACTGTTGTAAGACAAGGTAGAGTTCGCAGAGGCAAACTATACTATCTTCGTGACAGAGTTGGTAAAGCTGCTAAAGTTAAACAAGCTATTCGTTAAAAGTAAGCTGTGTGCCGCAAGGTACATTACTAAAGGGACATTCATTTGTCCCTTTTTTGCTATTGTTTTATAAAATTATCTTATTTAAGGCAGAATACCAAAGACCTTATTTTCTATTAACCGGCAATCGCCGTCAGGCTCATGGCTCCGCAGCGGCGGATTGCCCCGTGGGGCAATCCGCCTGTTGCCGCAAAGCGGCAA
>JAVVRS010000182.1:0-3460 GCA_036654595.1 Oscillospiraceae bacterium
ACATATGTACTGTGCATTTACCTTTGCACCTTTGGCATGGGCTTTTAGGCATGGGTGCACCTCTTTTCGGTTTATAAATTTCTTAAACTTATTGACAAGGATACTAAATATACGTATACTAATACTATAGTAGTGCATACTATACATTGGGTGCAAACCCGCTTTGTTCGCTTGTCATTGGCGGCTAATAAGCAGATGACTTGCTTTTAATTGTCGCTTGCTTACGTGCGACTAATAAGTAGTAAGCTTGAAATAAGATTGTCCCTCTTGAAATATAGGGGGGCAATTTTAATTATTGGAGGAAAGTATGCAAATTGTCCAATATGGGCTGTATAATGTACAGGACGAATATTTTGAAACCTTTAAAAGTGATTTTCTTCCCGATAATAAACAGGAAAATCGCCCTTACTATGTTACTTACATAGATAATGATAACATTATTTGGCTTATTCCTCTTAGCTCTCAAGTAGAGAGTTATAAAATAAAAATTGAAAAAAATATGAAAAAACATGGTAAGTGCTTATTTTACCATATAGGCATTGTTGCCGGTAAAGAACGAGTGTTTTTGATAGGCAATATGTTTCCCGTAACAGATAAATATATCAAAAAAGAATATACCTTAATTGGCAAGCATTATGTAGTTGGTAACAAATCTCTTATAAAAGAACTACATTCCAAAGCTACAAAATATTTAAGGCTGGTAGCAGACGGAAAGCTAAAGCCCAACGTCGACATATTAAGCATTAAGCAAGCACTGTTAATTTAGATTTAGGCGGTATTTTTACCGCCTATTTTGCTAATATGGGTTCTTCCACTTGGCATTTTGCAACGTAAACAACTGTTTTCTTTGTTCGTATGTCAATTGTGCTGCATTTAATGCCGTTTTTGTTTCCTCTTTTGAAACATAACCGTTGTCGTCCGTATCCATACCTTGCTTTATCACCAGATATTCACTTGGTGATACACCATAACTTTGTGCCTTACATATTTTAGTGTCAATGCCTTTCAGAGCATATGGTGATACTTTAGACTTTGCATATGCTGTAGAATACGAATAAATATCTGTTAACAGCTTTACTTTATCTGTGTCATCTAAGGAATTATAGACGGGATTTTCAAGCAGCATTGTAAGTTCTTCATCTGCTATTTTGCCTGTAATCCTTTGAAATTCACTCTTTTGTTTTAGTGTCATTATGTATTTTTCGCCGTCAACTTGAAAATAATACGGTGCTGCAGGAGGGATTACCGCTGTGTCACCTGTTGATTTATATAGTCTGTATGCTTCATCAGCGGACGGTGTACGGTGCTCTTTCGCTACATTTGCCGGATTGAAAAATACGTTAAATGCTGTATTCTCACCGCCGTTTCGCTTAACATCTCTGCCGAACACATCAATCACAGGCTCTAAAGTTTTTGATAAACCGGGTACTTTGGTTTTCACTTTATTTACAGCGGTTTGCAATGGGTCCCCATAGGCATAGGTTGTACGAACTGTATCATCTTGTATTTGTGCTATCTGTGCTAAAAATTGCGGTGTAAACTTTGCAGGTTCTCCGAGAATACTTTCCATAAAACCTTTTACCATGTTATCTTCTGCAAAAAGATTTTTTATGCCTTGCATAAATGACTGGTCATACAGTACATTACCACCACTTTCTATCGCCGAAATAAGTGAATTTGCTAAAAATGTTAAGTTATCATCACCCGCTAAAACCTGTTTTACATTACCTGTTTTCAACGTATTTACAACATCTGCAGTAATTGCCGCTGCACCTGCGACCGGCTGTGCCCATGCGTAAGAGTATGATTTATCCCCAAACTTTATTGAGTATGGCTGTTCACCCATTACATTTTTCATGAAAGCAGATAAGTCTTTATCTTTTTCACCCTCACCTTTTAAGGTTCCGTTTTGTGCCAAAAAGCCCATTATTACATACATTATTGTACCTGTAATACCATACGAAAGTGACTTGACAAATGATTTTTGCATTGCAGGAGTTACTGTTCCTCTTTCTATTGCATTTTTTAGCAACATTCCTTCTCGAGCGGCTTTTACCAGCGTAAACGGAGAATATTCAATCAATGCTTTTGTAAGGTTTGCAGGTGTCTTAACAAATGGCATAATTACGTCACCTAATCCATACCCTTTAATATTAATTGCATTAAATGATTTTCTGATGAATGAAACAAAATTAGTATAATTATTATTATCCTGCCATGTTCTTTCAAGTGCTTCGGTAGTTGCAATATCAATCATTTCCGCCGTTGGCTCGGTAGCGTTATTAAGCCTCATTTGATTATTTAAGGAATTAACAAACCACGCTTCATAAAATGGTCGGTCACCAACATCTAAAAGAAAATTAGATACTCTGTCAAGGGTATTTAAAGATTTGCCCAATCGTGTTTTATCGCCGAAATTTAAGCCTTTTCCAATTTCAAAGCGGTCGCCGCCCATATCCCTTGTGTTTATCCCTCGGCGAAAATCATCAAAGCTTTCGTAAGCACCTTTTAATATAGCTTTTCCCGATGGTTTAAACATTCCTGTTGTGCGTACTCCTGTTTTTGAGGAAACCAGTGTATCTATTCCCGAACCTAAAAAATCCGATACTGCATGTTGTGGTATAACCACGGCATTACCCAAGATATTCCTACTATGTGTCTTAGGATTTAGCAGCATTGACAGTCGTGATAAAGCTTTTGCACTTTGCCCCGGCATTGGTGGGATTTTATTTTGTATTCTTGCCGATATTTCACCTAATAATATTTGTTTATCTCTGCCTTGCGGAAGTTGTGCAGCTTGCATGGTTCGTCTTTGAATAAAATCAATATCATCAGCGGTCAATTTGAATTTATTGGCATTTTGGGAAATCCATGCAGATGTTTTGCCATTAATCATTTCTTCAAAAGCTTTTGAAAGCGTTTTTTGTGCATAGTAGGTCATACCCTCGGGTGTTAAGCGGCTTAACAGTGACATTGCTTGAAGTGTTTGAGCATTTTCAGTAGATGATTTACGCACTTTTTCCATTACTGCAATCATGCTTTCATAGTCACCGATTTTGTTGTACCTGCTCATTAATATAACACCTGTTGCTATGTCCTCGGCACTTTCCATTCTAGGCTTGTTTTTCCATTTCTTAACATAATCCTCACCGCCATTGTTTAAGGCTTTATTTGCCTTTTCCATGGTTTCCTTATTAGTTATATCATCATATGTGGTTATGCTTTTATCATTCTCAGCAAGCTCTATAAAGTCATGTTCAAAAATGGTGTATTTTTTCATGGTATCAGCCGTTCTTGAACGTTTGTTGCCCTCTGTTTCTTTGCCACGCTTAAACGGTGGGGTTGTGTTTGCCTGTTCCTTGGTCATCTTGGCAATATCAATAGGGTTTAGGGAATGTTGTGAATTTTTTGTGCCGTTTTGCATATACTGTGTATTGACACCTTGGATTTTTTGTGATAT
>JAVVRS010000183.1:0-3458 GCA_036654595.1 Oscillospiraceae bacterium
CGCAAAGCGACAAATTGGCGAGGACGGCTTTGCCGTCCTCGCCGCTGGCGGCACCGCCGTAACCTAATTGTAATCTCATTTTAATCTAAAGAGGGTGAATTAATTAATTATTTAATCTATACTGTAAACATACTAAGATATGAACTTTATAAGTTCTCCGTAAGGTGTGGAGATTTAATAAAATAATAAAAGACTGATGAGGCAAGCATCAGTCTTTTATTATTTTTGTAACCATTAATAGCATTTCAATGTCAAAGAATAGACTGTTTGTAAACTTTTGATTAAAACCGTAACTCATTTGTAATCGCCCTTTCATCTGAAATGGGTGATTTATCTTGTCCAAACATATATACTATATATAGACATTAAACATTGTCATGTATAAGTTTTTCCTATTTTTTAGAGAATTTAATAAAGTAATAAAGGACTGATGGGGCAAGCATCAGTCCTTTATTGCGTCTAAGGATAAATTTATGGTTGTTATTTTTGTTCATCTTCGGGGTTTTTCACCGGCGAACCGCCATAAAACTCCCTCCGTCACTGCGGTGGGTGGCGAACCGCCACCGGCAATGACCGCACGGGTACATGGTACAGGTTTGCAGTTTACATTTGTGCGGTGGGTGGTGGCGAACCGCCACACGTTATGACCGCACGGTTACATGGTACAGGTTTGCAGTTTACATTTGTGCGGTGGGTGGTGGCGAACCGCCACACGTTATGACCGCACGGGTACATGGTGCAGGTTTGCGGTTTACATTTGTGCGGTGGTGGTGAAAATTAAATTACTTTTTCTGTTCATCTTCGGGTTTTTTCATATTCGCCAAAGCATATTCACAGCATTGTATTACAACTTGATTAAATGAAGTATCTTTTTGTACAGCTAATTGTTCTAGCTTTTCAATTAAATCATTTGATAACCTTATACTTTTATTTGATGACTCTTTCTTTACAATTTCAAACATTTTTATCACCTCATATTTATAGTTTAGCCTTAAAACTAAATGTTTAATATGTGTAAAGTTGTATTTATATTAGTATTGATATTCTCAACATTTAATGGTATTATACCTATAAGATTAAATTTATTTATATTGTGAGGTGCTGAAAACAGAAGATACTACTGACTTGTTACGTTATAAAGAAATGTATTTACTCCTGTTTAACAAATTAACCGATATTACAAAAGAAATTCAAGAACTGCAAACTCAAGCCGAAGAAATGTTTATTTCGCAAACCAAACAATAATGTCAAATAATTTTTGTTCGTATCGTAAGGTCGCCGCCGTAACCTAATTGTAATCGCATTTTAATCTAAAAAGGAGGATTTAATTAAAAATTTACTGTATACTAAATTCATACCAATAAATAAGAACTTCATAAGTTCTCCGTAAGGTGTGGAGATTTAATAAAATAACAAAGGACTGATGAGGCAAGCATCAGTCCTTTGTTATTTGTACAAGCCTATGATAAATACTATAAATTAAATTAAAAGGAGATTGTTTTATATTATGGAATGGATTGAAGCAAAAATTTTTACAACAACTGCCGGTATTGAACCCGTTACCGGTCGTCTTATGCAGATGGGTATTACAGGTTTTGCTATTGAAGATGCTGCCGATTTTAACGAATTTTTAAACGAAACTTCACCACGTTGGGATTATGTTGATGATAGCTTAATGGAATTAACTCACTGTGAAACCAATATTAAAATATATCTGCCAAATACATTGCAAGGTATGGAATCTATCTCTAATATTCGTGCTGACCTTGCTGTTCTTAAAAAAATGGACGATACCAATAGCTTTGGTCGACTTGAAATGGTGCTCGAAAATCTTAATGAAGAAGATTGGGCAACTGCTTGGAAAAAATATTATCACCCCGTAAGAGTTGGTGAACATATTGTAGTGTGTCCATCATGGGAAACTTATACTCAACAAGAGGGTGATATCACACTCATTCTTGACCCGGGTATGGCTTTTGGTACAGGTACTCATCATACTACCGTACTATGTATGGAATTGCTTGAAAAATATGCTGCTCCCGGTAAATCAATGCTTGATATTGGTTGTGGCAGTGGTATTCTTGCAATTACTGCTGCTTTGCTTGACTGTGAGGGAATTGTTGGTGTTGATATTGATGAAACTGCTGTTCGTGTTGCCAGAGAAAATGCTGTGCTTAATTTTATAACCAGTAAAATTATTTTTCATCAAGGTGATTTAGCTGCAAAAGTAAAAGGTAAATTTGATATAATTTGTGCAAATATTGTTGCTGATGTAATTATTCGTTTATTACCTGATTTACACAATTTCTTAAATGATGATGGTATCTTTATTTGTTCGGGTATTATTGATGAACGTAAAGATGATGTGCTTACAGCACTTACCCAAAATGGTATGAAATCTATTGAAATCAGAGAAGCCGGCGGTTGGGTTGCTATTTCAAATGTAATGGGTTAAATTGTTTATACAAGCCCGCCATGGGGCGGCACAATACGGCACAAAGTGCCGTCGGCGGCTTCGCCGCCGCAAGGGCGACCGAAGGTCGCCCTTGATTGTGCCGCCCCGGCGATTGCTTGCTATGAAATTTATCCATAAGGAGTGAATAATTTATGCCACGATTTTTTTGCACAGAGATAAATAATAATACTGCAATTATTGATGGTGAAGATGCAAAACATATCAGTAAAGTCTTACGTTGCAAATTAGGTGACAATATTACTGTATGTGATACAAATGCAAATGATTATGATTGTACTATTACAAATATAAATTCAGATACTATCACCTTAAATGTAAATTCAAAAAGTCAAAGTCAAACAGAACCTACTGTTAAAGTACGACTTTTTCAAGCTATTCCCAAAGCAGATAAACTTGAATTAATTATTCAAAAAGCGGTTGAACTTGGTGTTACCGAAATTATTCCCGTACTTACACAACGCTGTGTCGCTCGTCCAGATGAAAAATCAATGGAAAAAAAATTACTGCGTTACAATCGTATTGCATATGAAGCTGCAAAACAATGCGGCAGAGGTATCATTCCTAAAGTATTACCTATGGTAGATTTTAAACAAGCTGTTACAATGATGACCAATGACCAATTAGCTATATTATTTTATGAAAACAGTACAACTTCATTAGTAGATATTTTACAAAACCCATTTAATTCAATCTCTATTTTAATTGGCAGTGAGGGTGGATTTACTCCTGAAGAAGCTCAGTTTGCTACAGAAAACGGTTGTCACAGTTTATCTTTAGGTAAACGCATTTTACGTTGTGAAACCGCACCTATTGCTGCTATTGCTATTGTAATGTATCAAAGCGGTAATATTTAACCATCAGCAAAACAAGCCCCTGCAATGTTTATTACAACATTGCAGGGGTTTGTTTTTATATTAAGAGCCAAAGCCTACTGCATGGGGCGGCACAATCAAGGGCAAACCTACGGTTTGCCCGTGCGGCG
>JAVVRS010000184.1:0-3432 GCA_036654595.1 Oscillospiraceae bacterium
ATTTCGGTTGTAGATTTGACAGTCCGTCTTGAAAAACCAACTACATATGCAGAAATTTGTCAAAAGATGAAAGAAGCAAGTGAAACGTCTTTAAAAGGAATACTGGGTTATACCGAGGACCCTGTTGTTTCAATGGATTTTGTAGGTGAAACTTGTACCTCTACATTTGATGCAAAAGCAGGTATTATGATTGATGATAACTTTGTTAAACTAATATCATGGTATGATAATGAATGGGGTTACAGCAATAAACTGTTGATGTTGGCAGAACATATGTATAATGTAGACCACGCATAAATTTCAGTTTAAAACAAAAATAAGAAGAAAAGCCTCCTATTGTAGTTTTTTTAATTTTACAACAGGAGGCTTTGTCATATAAAATAATTTCATATAACGGTTACAGTTGAAAACCCCCATCAATACATTGCTTAATTGATTTGCAAATATTTACATAAAGCATCATATAATGTATAATATGTATAATTATATATTTGTGCAATTCCATAGTTTGGGCGGCACAATGCGGCATTTCATGCCGCAGGCGGCTTCGCCGCCCCATGGGCAACCAAAGGTTGCCCATGATTGTGCCGCCCAAACCACGAAATTGCTTAAAGATAAGCAGCATATAGGAGGTAAAGAGAACTTTTGAAATTTCACTTTACCGAATACTTTATCTAAATACAACACAATGTTATTATCCCTTAAACGCAAAAGTATTGAGGGGATAATAACAATACTAATTTGTCGAATTTTGTCGAATTATGTCGAAAAAACAGCTGTTTCTGTTGGTATCATAATAATGCAGAGTAATTAAGAGATACTTTAATATGAAATAATTGTATGATAGGAGGCTAAATACAGTGCTATCTGATATTTTGGGAGCTCAAGGTAATGCAATTGAATTATTATATGCTGATGCGTGTTCGCCGATATGCGTTGTTGACAGTGAAATAAAAATAATTTGGAAAAATACGGTTGCAACGCAAAAGATGGCAGCATTAAATCTAATGGATGGTATCTTTACGTTGCTTCCTACAGATGTAATGCAGACAGTAATTCAGCGGCTGATAAATGGATTTGATGCAGATGTAATGGACGGTGAACGTCAGTATCTGCATTTTGTACCTATAAAAAATGATGGAGTTTTTATAGGTGCAATCATAATGTTTATGTTGTCTGAGGAGGGAAATGAATTACTTACCAAAGATAAAGCAGACCGACTTGTAAGTACGATTACTCGACAGACAAGAGAACCTTTGACAGGAATTTTTTCCTCAGTAGGTATATTAAATCGTAATATAGAAGATAAATCAAAATATACCGAACAATGTTTAAAATCAATTACAAAAAACTCATATCAAATTTTACGAGGCAACTTAGTTTTAGGTGAATATCTTCAATATTCATATGGGTGCAGTACTTTGTCCTTAACAAATAAAAACATTTCTGATTTTTTCATAGGAGTTTGTGTTGAACTTGAAAATATGATGCCGTCAGATATTAAATTCAGTTATAATATACCTAATGAAGGATATGTAATGGCAGTAGATACCGAAAAGCTGATATTAGTACTTGCAAATATTGTAGATAACAGTTGTACTTTTCGTAATGACGAAAATATGAGTATCATATTGACTGTAAAATATACCGGAAACAATATTATTATTACTGTGGAAGACAATGGTAAGGGAATACCGAAAGAGATTTTGCCAAAGATATTTGCACCATATTATTCTTATGTATCAAAAGAAATACCATTTGCAGGTTTTGGTTTGGGACTTACAGTAAGTAAACTGATTATTGGACATATGGGAGGAACAATTGCAGTAAGCTCCGAACAAGGCAAAGGAACAACTGTGGCAATAACAATACCAAATCATAGGGTAGCAAAGTCGGAAATGATTTTAAGAAATAGATTTACAATGACAATAAATAACAGGTTTTCTCCGCTTACGGTTATAATGTCAAATTCATGTGATTGCCCTGAAATGTAGAGGATTTAAAGACATATATCAAAGTATCTCTGTTCACTTTGAAACAGAGATACTTTTTTTTACAGGTTTATTTGATTGAATAATCAAAATGTATTTGCTACAATGATAAAAACACTATATACTATTTACCTAATATAAAAAA
Organism: Oscillospiraceae bacterium; assembly: GCA_036654595.1. GTDB lineage: Bacteria > Bacillota > Clostridia > Oscillospirales > Ruminococcaceae > RGIG7389. The sequence continues at coordinate 2,137 of JAVVRS010000184.1, forward strand.
CAGAATGGAGCAATAGCTTTTATGATAACAAAAAATGATGAAGTACAGATAGAAATTACGGCTATGTCAACAGATGGAAATGGTGTTGGGCATATAGAGGGATTTGCTGTGTTTGTACCATATACAGCAGTAGGGGATATACTTTTAATAAAGATAGTAAAGGTGCTTAAAAACTATGCGTTTGGTATAATACAGCAAATTTTAACACCGGCAAAAGGTCGTATAGAAAATGATTGTGATGTATATACAAAATGCGGTGGCTGTAGTTTCCGTCATGTTGATTACCAAAGTGAACTGGAATACAAAGGTAAATTTGTTGAGGATAATTTCAGAAAAATAGGTGGTATAACAGTACCGGTAAGCAATACAATGCCATCACCTCAGCAGAGTGGATATCGTAATAAAGCACAATATCCTGTAGCTAAAATTGATGGCAAGGTAATTATAGGCTTTTTTGCCAAACGTAGTCATCGTGCTTATGAATGTATGAATTGTCCGTTACAACCGGAATTTTTTTCGGGTATTTTAAAAATAATCAAGGATTTCATTGAAGAAAAAAATGTATCGGTTTATGATGAAACAACACATAAAGGGTTAATACGTCATATTTATATACGATATGCACATCGTACACAACAGGTAATGATTTGTATTGTTGCTAATGGGAATGGATTACAATACAATGATTTATTGATATCAAGATTGACCCAAGTATACCCACAGATTAAAACTGTAATACTTAATATAAATAAACAGAAAAACAATGTGATTTTAGGAGAACAAAATATAGTTCTCTATGGTGACGGAATTATTACAGATATTATGTGTGGACTTGAGGTGGAATTATCTCCGCTCAGTTTTTATCAAGTTAATACAGCGGCGGCAGAAAGTCTTTATAGAATGGCAGAAAAACTTGCTGATTTCCAAGGAAATGAAGTGCTGATAGATTTATATTGCGGTACGGGTACGATAGGTCTTTCAATGGCAGGCAAAGTAAAACAGCTAATCGGTGTAGAGATTGTACCTGATGCGATAAAAAATGCAGAGCAAAATGCAGTAAAGGCAGGAATATCCAATGCACAGTTTTTGTGTGATGATGCAGGTGGTGCAGCCATTAGTTTATCTGAGCAGGGAATAAAACCCGATGTAGTGATTGTAGACCCACCAAGAAAAGGCTGTAGTGATGATGTTATTGAGGCGATAGCGAAGATGGCTCCGCAAAAGGTTATAATGATTTCATGTAACAGTGCAACGGCGGCAAGAGATTGCAAGGCACTGTGTGAAAAAGGGTATAAA
>JAVVRS010000185.1:0-2976 GCA_036654595.1 Oscillospiraceae bacterium
AAGTTTTCTCTTTATTGCTACGAGGACATGGGTTATTGGTGTGATATAAACAAGCCGACAGACTACTTAAAATGTCAAAAAGATATACTTTTAGGAAAAGTTGATTGTGAAATTCATGGCAACCGAGATACCATGGGTAATATTTTAAAAAGCAAACTACCTCATGGGCATTACACAATTGAACCGCCTGTTTACATTGGTAACAATGTAAACATTTCAAACGGGGCAAAAATTCAAAGCGGCAGCATAATTGATGACAACTCATCTATAGGTGAAAATAGCAACATAACAAATTCCGTTGTACTTTGTGGTTGCTTTGTAGGTGCAAGCAGCACTCTTACCGAAGCTATACTTTGTGAAAACAGCAGTGTAAAACAGGGTAGTATGCTTTTGGAAAACAGTATACTGGGTGCAAACAGTATTGTTGGTATTGGCAGTATTATAAAACCAAGCATTAAAATCTGGGCTTATAAAACTGTAGCTGACGGAGTAATTTTACAATCTCATTTAAAATCAGGCGAAAGCAGTATGCTTTACTTTGATGATGACGGCTTGAGCGGTGAACTTGGTATTGATATTACCCCCGAATATACTGCTCGATTAGGCTGTGCCATTGCATCTGTTTGTGGTGATACACCACTTGGAATAGCCTTTAGTGAACAGCGTGGAGCACAAATTCTTGCACAATCTCTTATATCGGGAGTACAAGCTTGTGGTATTGGTGTGTTATCACTCGGTGAAGCTTTACGCAGTGAATTTGATTTTTTCATGGAGCATTGCAATTTAGAGCTAGGTGTTTACATTAAATGCAGTGACACCGGTACAGTTCAAATTCAGTTGGCAGATATAGGTGGTTTACCTGCTTCACGACAAATTGAACGCTCTGTTGAAAACAACCTCAATAAAAATGGTTTTCGTCGTTCTACTGCCGACCGTATTGGTGACTGTGTTAATGTTTCGGGTTTGCTGGATTTGTATCAAACACAGCTTTTTAGACTTGCCCCTTACGGTTTAAGCGGCATTAACGCTCGGTTTATCAGTGAAAACTCCACCCTTGCCGCCAAACAAAACACTACGCTTCAAAGCCTTGGTTGTACCATTGGCAATGAACTTGTTTTTACTGTTGGCAGTGATGGTAAAAGTTTATCGCTTAATTATGGTCATGGCGTACTGGATTACAGTAAAATACTGCTTCTTTGCTGTATGGAAGAATTTGAACTTGGTCATACCGTTGCACTTTCTTATGATATGCCCGTCGCTATTGAGAAAGCCGGTATTCCTTGGAACGGCAAAGTCGTACGATATCTTAGCTGTCCCATTGACGACAATGACCAAATAGCACGAAGCATTGCCGCAAAACAACAATGGATACGCAACCCCATTATGCTTGCAATAAAACTGCTTGCCAACATTAAACTCACAAAGCTTGGCTTAGACGATATGCTTGATGATGTTCCAAAAAGTGATTTTTATTCTACTGAGCTTCCTATTGAAACTAATCCTATGGTAATTATCAGCCATCTTACAAGCAATGAAGCTTCTTGTGGCATTGGCAATGGTATAATATTACAATCAGAACACAGTACTGTGCTTATTCGTCCCAGTAAAACAGGCAAATTGCTGAAAATTTTTGCCGAAAGTTTCGGAGTGGAAACCGCAGAAGAAATTTGCAGTGAAATCACAAACAAAATACGTCATATAACAAATAACAATCTCTTTCGCCCTTGACAGTTCTTTACTTTGCATATACAATTAAAAAAATAATATTTTCAACAAGCCTAAGCTATTCTTAGTGTGCATAACGACGAAAATTGTTTGGGCTTATTATAAATTTTGATACAGTCAGAAAAGCTTTTTCTGTGTATATATAGCCGCTGGGATTTCTGCTTTAAGAAATACCCCGACCGGCAAACTTATTTTAAAACAAAAGGTCAACCCCATGCCTGTCAATTCTCTTTGTGAAATTGCAGGCGGTTATATTGTCGTTGACTAAAATCGGTATCTCTGTCATTGAGCAAATTTATAATCAAATAACGGTATTTTTTGATTATTTTATCCCACATTTTCCCACTCACTGGCAGAATTATCTTTTCTTTTAAGCATTATATGTCACTGCTTAATCTCATGTATATTGAATGAAGCTTACACCCTGCTTGGGCGGCACAATGCGGCATTTCATGCCGCAGGCGGCTTCGCCGCCTCATGGGCAAGCCGAAGGCTTGCCCATGATTGTGCCGCCCAAACAGCAAAGAAATTCTGCTTATTAATTCAATATATATGGCTCAATCTCCCCCCGTGCGGGATATTAATTGAGCTGATTTTCACTGTTTTTGCTTTTAATAAAGATATCGTTTTCCGCAAGCATCGCCTGTTCTGTTTTAAATTGGAATAGGTGTATTATTTGTGTATTCTTATGGATAGATATGTTTGAGGAAACCCCGATTATTTATCAGACCGCTTTGCTTTAAAACATTTTTTAACCCCAAGTGTAAAGTGTAAAGTGTGTCTGCTACAACTGAATATATCCAAATGGGCTTACAACTCTTGTTATATTACAAACGGAGGTATCAATTGTGTCTGAAAAAAAATCTAATGAAGATACACTGGCAAATGTAAAAAATGAGGGTAATTCTACCAAGCTATTTGATAAAATTATTCCCGAAGCAAATCCGGCAAGCCCATCAGTTCCAACTGCTACGACAGTTTCCAAACCACCTCAGCAACATAAACGTAATTTCCAACGCTCCACAACAAAACAACAGCCTAAACAACCCCCAAAATCTTCTGATATAACCGCACTGACTGTTGTACCGTCACAACCCATAAAAAAATCACTTCCAAATAAAAACACAAATGCAGGTGCAAGTGCAGGTGCAAGTGTTGCCGTACCAAAAAAAGCGGCAGTCCATCACATGACAAAAGCAATTGTTGACCCAAATGCAGAACCTGATTTTGATGCAAAACCACGTTCACGCC
>JAVVRS010000185.1:2986-3418 GCA_036654595.1 Oscillospiraceae bacterium
AAAGGCAAAAAAGATGTCCGCAAACCTATCGTTCGTATCATTCCACTTGGCGGTGTAGGTGAAATCGGTAAAAACTGTACTGTATATGAATCCGGCAATGATATCATTGTTGTAGATTGCGGTCTGGCTTTTCCCGATGAAAGTATGCTTGGTGTAGATATTGTAATTCCCGACTTCACATATCTTGTAAAAAATCGAGATAAAGTAAGAGGAGTTTTTGTTACCCATGGACATGAAGACCATATTGGTTCTCTTGTATTTTTGCTTAAACAAATCAATGTTCCAATCTATTCAACAAAGCTTACACTTTCTTTGATTGAAGGTAAATTAAAAGAACATGGCTTGCTGGGACAGGTTAAATTGCATGAAGTCAAAGCTCGTCAAGTTGTAAAAAGCGGTTGCTTTTCAGTTGAATTTATAGAAGTAAATCAC
>JAVVRS010000186.1:0-3406 GCA_036654595.1 Oscillospiraceae bacterium
GAATATTATAAATGCCCATTCAGCTTATTTTGTAATCTTGGGCTTAAACTTAAACCTATCAGACGTGTTGAATTTTCACCGTTGGAGTCCGGCAACACAATACATTATGTTCTTGAAAAGCTTATTTCGGCAAATACCGGCAAAGGTCTGCTTACCTTGACAAAAGACGAAATTCGCACACAGGTAGCACAGCTTTTAGAAGAATATCTGCGTACTCAAACAGTGGGGCAAGAAGAATTTTCGTCAAGGCTTTCATATCAGTTTACACGCATTTTCAATTCACTTACAAAGCTTGTGCTGCATTTGCAGGCAGAGTTTGCTCAAAGCCGTTTTGAACCGCTTGCATTTGAACTTGATATGGCAAACAGTGAAAAGGTAACTCCTATCAAGCTTGATTGCATTGACGGTTCTCATGTAGAGATTGTGGGTAAAATAGACAGAGTTGATATAATGGACAACGGTGATGAAAAATATGTAAGAGTAGTGGATTATAAATCGGGAATAAAAACATTTAAATTAAGTGATATATATTACGGGCTGAATTTACAGATGCTTGTTTATCTTTTTACCATTTGGCAGAACGGTAAAAATGAACTTGAAAATTGTTTGCCAGCCGGCATTTTATATATGCCGTCGGGTGATAAAATTATTACAATATCACGCAAAGCAGATGAAATTGAGGTTGAAAAAGCAAGAACATCAAAATATAAAATGAACGGCTTGGTATTGCAGGATATACAGGTAATTACAGGAATGGAGCAGCAAGGTGCAGGGGTACTGATACCTGCAAGAATAACCTCAAAAGGTGAGATTGACGGACGCTCCTCAGTGGCAAATCTTGCACAGATGGGAGTATTGAAACGATATATTCAAAAGCTGATTTCAGAGATGGCAGAGAATTTGTATAATGGAAAAATTGCGGCACAGCCTGTGGACGGCGGTGGTTATGCCCCATGTGCTTACTGTCCGTACACTGCTGTATGCGGACATGAAAAAGAGGATAAAAAACGAGATGTAACCGCAATAGATAAAGAAGCATTGTTTGAAATGTTAAAAGCGGAGGAGGGTGAAAAAGAGTGAACAGAAAATGGACAGAAGCACAATATAATGCAATTGCAGCGGAGGGCGGAAATGTTTTGGTTAGTGCGGCAGCGGGAAGCGGAAAGACAGCGGTTTTGGTTGAACGTGTTATACAACGCTTGACTGACCTTGAAAATCCAACTCCTGCGGATAGGATTTTGGTAGCGACCTTTACCAATGCGGCAGCCGCAGAGATGAAAGAACGTATTGCCGCAAGACTCACCGAGCTGCTTGAGCAAAATCCGGGTGACAGCTATTTAATGCGTCAAAGAATGATGCTTGATACAGCATCAATAGGAACGGTACACGCATTTTGCCTTGGTATTATACGCAATAATTTACACCTTTTGCAGGTTCCGCCCGACTTTCGCATAGGTGATGAAAAAGAGCTTAATATTTTAAAAGAAGATATAGCAAAGGAATTGTTAGAGGAATACTACAGCGTAGGCAATAAAACTTTTGCGGACATGGTTGAATTGTTTTCTACAGGTCGTGATGACAGCAGAGTATTGGGAGCAATTTTTCAGCTCTATTCTTTTGTGCGTTCACACCCGTTTTATAACAGTTGGCTGGACAGCAAGCTGTTATATTATTCCAACGACCTAGATGCAGAACAAACCTTGTGGGGTAAAACAATACTTAACTATGCCGAAAAAACGGTACAATATGCAGCCTTTATGAATGATAAAGCATTGGAACTGATAAAACAGGACGATACACTTACCGAAAAATACACAGTATATTTTGAGCAAACCGGAAACCAATTGAGGGAACTTGCAGCAGTTATAAGAACAGGTTGCTGGGACACAGTATACGGTGCTGTAAATAGGTTTAGCTTTGAGAAATTGCCGATTGTTCGTGGAATGAAAGACAGCTTTCTTAAAAATCAAGCTATGAATTATCGTGATAAGATAAAGGATATTATAAATGAGCTTTCGTTAAAACAGTTTTGCTGTGACAATCAAGGCTTTAAACAGGATATCAAAATGTTATATCCTGTTACCGCAATGCTTTTTGAGATAACCAAAGAGTTTGACCGACGCTACACATTGGCTAAATTCAGCCGCAAGATGATTGATTTTTCGGATATTGAGCATTTTGCAATTGCACTTTTACTTGAAGAAAAGGACGGAGAACATATTTTGACACCGCTTGCAAAAGAATTGCGTGAACGATATATGTACGTGCTAGTTGATGAATATCAAGACAGCAATGAAGCACAGGATTTGATTTTTTCGTCGGTATCAAACGGTAAAAATCTTTTTATGGTTGGAGATGTAAAGCAAAGTATTTACCGCTTCAGACAGGCAATGCCGGAGATTTTTTTAGCTAAAAAGAACAGTTTTCCGCTTTATGACGGAGAGAATTATCCGGCTAAAATTATACTGGGGAACAATTTCCGTTCACGGCGGCAGGTGACCGAAACAGTTAATATGATTTTTGGTATGCTGATGAGTGAGGATTTGGGAGAGCTGTATTATAATGATGAAGAAATGCTTGTACCGCTTGCAAACTACCCCGAAAATGATGATTGTACAACAGAGCTTTGCTTGCTTGAATACAACGGTGATGAAGAACTTTCGGCGGTGGAAGCGGAAGCTGAGTTTGTGGCTGAGAAAATTGATGCAATGATAAAGAATGGCTTTAAAGTAAACGAAAAAGGTGTGCTGCGTGAGATTAAAGCAGGAGATATAGCAATACTTATGCGTTCGCTTAAAGGTAAAGGAGATATCTTTCTTAAAGCGTTGGCTAATGTCGGCATCAAAGCTGTAACACAGGATAAAAGTTCATTTCTTGCCGCACGAGAGATATCGGTGGTTATGTCAATGCTTAGGGTTATAAACAATCCTCTGAATGATATCTGTCTTACAGCGGTAATGCTGTCGCCTGCGTTTGATTTTACACCCACTGATATCGCAAAAATCAGAATGATTAACAGGTCGTCGGCAATGATAGTAAATTGTATAGCAGCGGCAGAACAAGGTGATGAAAGATGTCAAAGCTTTATAAAAATATTGGATAGCTTGCGGCTGTTGGCAACAACAATGCCTGTAAGCAGATTGATTGTAAAAATACTTGAAGCTACAGATTTCAGCGGTGTGGTTGCGGCAATGAATAATGCAGAGGTTCGCACCGCAAACCTACGCTTGCTTTGTGAATATGCGGCAAAGTATGAGCAGTCCGGCTCGGGAGGTTTGGGAGGATTTGTAGCATTTATTGACAGGCTGGAGCAAAGAGATGACGACCTTGGCGGAGCAGAGCTTGGAGCGTTGGAAAAGAACTGTGTGCGTATTATGAGTATTCATGCCTCAAAAGGCTTGGAATT
>JAVVRS010000187.1:0-3390 GCA_036654595.1 Oscillospiraceae bacterium
GTATTCTTGTTTTTGGTGATGAAATAACAGGCTAGATGCTTTTGCTTCCCTCAGAGGAAGCTTACAGCCATTCGGCACCGCCGCAGGCGGAACTCCTCGCCGCTGCGAGGAGTTCCGCCTGCGTTGCTCCCCACCCCATGGGTGGGGAGCAACGCCCCCGCGTTAGTGGGGGCGGCGGTGCCGAATGTAGCAAAGACGGGCAATTTAACCTTTATGCGTAAAATTTCACAAAAACTTTTCATAAGTCTATCCCACTCGCATAGAATATAGTGTATAATACTATGTATTATTTTAAAACTAATTTTAGAAATGGAGTTATACATATATGTGTGGAATTGTCGGTTATACAGGCAAAGAAGATGCGGTAAAAATTTTGCTTGATGGATTATATCGCTTGGAATATCGTGGATATGATTCTGCGGGAGTATCATTGTTTGAGGACGACAAACTTAAAACAGTAAAAACAAAAGGACGGATTGCAAACCTTGAACGGCGTTTAAAAGAAAATCCGTTAAAGTCATGCTGTGGAATTGCACATACACGTTGGGCAACTCATGGTGTACCATCAGATGTAAATTCGCACCCACACTCTACTGCAAAATTAAGCCTTGTTCATAACGGAATTATTGAAAATTATCTTGAGATAAAACAATTTCTTACCGAAAAAGGTGTAAGCTTTATATCACAAACCGATACCGAAACAGCAGCAAGATTAATTGACTATTATTATGACGGCGACCCAATGAAAGCAATATATAAAGCAATGGAACATCTTGAGGGCTCATATGCTTTTGGGATAGTGTTTGCTGATTTTCCGGGTAAAGTGTATGGCTTGCGTAAAGGCAGTCCGTTGATAGCGGCAGTAGCTGATACAGGCACATTTATTGCTTCGGATATACCGGCAATACTGTGCTACACACGCAGTTATTATTTGATAAATGAGGGCGAAATTGTAGTGCTTACTGCTGATAAAGTAACATTTTACGATAAAGATGGCAATATAAGCGAAAAGAAAATGCTGACCTCAAATCTTTCTATAGAACAGGCTGAAAAAGGTGGCTATGAGCATTTTATGCTTAAAGAAATACATGAACAGCCACAAGCTTTAAAATCAACCTTGTCACCCAGAATAACGGCAGGATTGCCAAACTTTGAACATGATAATATAAGTGACAGCTTTTTTGATGAGTTTGACCGTATACAAATTGTAGCTTGCGGTTCTGCATATTATGCAGGCTGTGTAGGTAAACAAGTTATAGAAACATTCAGCCGTACTCCCGTAATTACTGAGATTGCATCGGAATTTAGATATAAAAATCCTATTCTCACAAAGCGTGATTTGGTTATTATCATATCTCAATCGGGTGAAACTGCCGACAGCCTTGCGGCACTTCGCCATGCAAAGGAACAAGGTGTTAAAACACTGGCTATAGTTAATGTTGCAGACTCATCAATAGGCAGAGAAGCCGACCATGTTATATATACTTATGCAGGTCCTGAAATTTCTGTTGCAACTACAAAAGCTTATTCGGTTCAACTTGGAATACTGTATCTTTTTGCAATAAAAACAGCAATAGCTAAAGGTAAAACAGATGTGGACGGCGGTAAGAAATATGTTAAAGCTTTGCTTGAAACAGTAGGTAAAATTAATCAAACATTTAACCTTGATGGAATTTGCAAAGAAATTGCTTCAACTTTAACCGAAGTGCAAAGTATGTTTTATATTGGCAGAGGTCAAGATTACAGCATGTCGCTTGAAGGTGCATTAAAGCTTAAAGAAATATCATACATTCATTGTGAGGCTTATGCCGCAGGTGAACTTAAACATGGTACAATTTCACTTATTACCGAGAATACACCTGTCATTGCAATTGCTACAGATGCTTTGCTTGCACCAAAAACAATAAGCAATATTAAAGAAATTAAAGCTCGTGGCGGACGTATTATTGGTATTTGTACAGAGGAATACCCACTGCCGAAAGATGCGTATGACCAACTGATATTACTCCCTCGAGTTGAAAGTGAATTTGCACCTATACTTGCAACTATACCATTACAATTACTTGCATATCATACAGCGGTAGCAAGAGGCTGTGATGTGGATAAACCTCGCAATCTTGCTAAATCTGTTACTGTGGAATAAAACTACTAACCGACTTTTCGTCTATGACGGAGGGTCGGTTTTGTTTGAAATATACTAAAATTTACCTGTAATAAAAGCTAACTCCTGTACAAAATTATAGAATTTGTGCAAAGGAAGAATTTAGACTGAATATACCCTTGATTTTACAAAACAAAAGTGTATAATTATAAGCATATAGTGAAATAAAATTCATGCCGTAACCGGCAGAACGGAGAAAATAAAATGGCTCAATATAAAAAAGTAGTACTTGCATATTCCGGAGGTCTTGATACTTCTATAATTATTCCATGGCTGAAAGATAATTACGGCTGCGAAGTTGTTGCAGTATCTGCTGATGTAGGGCAAGGCACTGAGCTTGACGGCTTGGAAGAAAAAGCACTTAAAACAGGAGCTTCAAAATTATACATAATGGATATCGTTGATGAATTTGTTGATGAGTATATATTCCCAACTATAAAAGCAGGTGCGGTTTATGAAAATCAATATCTGCTCGGGACTTCTTTCGCAAGACCTATTATTGCAAAGCGTTTGGTGGAAATTGCTAAAAATGAAAATGCAGATGCAATTTGTCACGGCTGCACCGGTAAGGGTAATGACCAAGTGCGTTTTGAACTCGCAATTAAAGCTTTCGCTCCCGATATGCCGATTATTGCTCCATGGCGTATTTGGGATATTAAATCCCGTGAAGATGAAATAGAATATGCAGAAGCTAAAAATATACCACTAAAAATTAACAGAGAAACCAATTATTCCAAAGATAAAAATTTATGGCATCTTTCTCATGAAGGCTTGGATTTGGAATTTCCCGAAAATGAACCTCAATATAATAAAGAGGGCTTCCTTGAAATGAGCGTTTCTCCCGAACAAGCACCCGATGTTCCTACTTATGTAACGGTTTCCTTTGAAAAAGGTATACCCACAGCGGTTGACGGAATTAAAATGAAAGGCTCGGATATTGTAAGAACACTTAACAAAATAGGCGGCGAAAATGGTATAGGTCTTTGTGACCTTGTTGAAAATCGTCTTGTTGGTATGAAAAGCCGTGGTGTATATGAAACACCGGGCGGAAGTATTCTTTATCATGCACATGAAGTGTTGGAATCACTCTGTCTTGACAAAGATACCACACATTATAAACAGCTTGTTTCACTGCGTTTTGCAGAACTTGTATATAATGGTCAATGGTATACTCCTCTAAGAGAAGCACTTTCTGCATTTGTTGATGAAACACAAAAAACTGTTACAGG
>JAVVRS010000188.1:0-3381 GCA_036654595.1 Oscillospiraceae bacterium
ATCGTTTGCTCACACAACGTGACGGGTTAATGTGCGGTATCTGTAACGGATTTCAAGCTCTGGTTAAATTGGGTCTTGTGCCTTATGGCGAAATACGCACTACAGATGACACTTATCCTACACTGACCTATAATAAAATAGGCCGTCATCAGTCGGGGCTTGTTCAGACAAGGGTTTCTTCAAATAAATCACCATGGCTTATGCACTGTGAAGTCGGAGAGCTTCATACAATAGCGGTTTCTCATGGCGAGGGCAGATTTGTTTGTGATGAGGCTTTGATTGCACAGCTTGCAAAGAACGGTCAAATTGCAACACAATATGTTGACCTGCATGGTAAGCCTACACTTGAAGTACCGTTTAATCCAAATGGTTCGGTACACGCAATTGAAGGCATAACATCACCCGACGGCAGAGTATTCGGTAAAATGGGTCACAGTGAACGCTATGCGGAAGATTTATACCGCAATGTGCCGGGCAATAAATATCAGCCAATGTTTAGCGGTGCAGTAGATTATTTTATAGGCTAATATAAAACAAAAAAATGCAAGGCTTGGTTTAAATATCAAGCCTTGCATTATTTTATGGACAGCGGTGAACTTGTATCAATATATTCGCATAGCTATTTTTTGCCGTCACGTCGTTTTTGACGATTACGCTGCTGTGAAATTTTACGATAACGTGCTAAATTTATCTGACGGATTATAAGCAGAGGTATCAAGAAGATTACAAGCAGTACCACCAAAACCTTTAGAAGTACAATTGCAATATCAATTGCCTTTTCTTGAAGTGTCTTTGGTGTGGCAACAAGAGGGGAATTATCTGCTGCACCCACAGCTTTAAGCTCATATTCCATCGGCAAGGTAGCTGACGACGGAACCATGGTGTTATTTGTATCACTCATGGTAATTGTAAGGCTGGGGTTGATTTCTTCAACAGAGTTAAATTGTTTGGGTATATTATAGGTGGTTTTAAGCACATTTTTTTGGTCTAAGCTGTTGTGTAAAAGAAGATGATAATCTTTTTTACAGACAATGTGTACAGTGTTTACCTGCTTTGCACCGTTATATAATGGTACATCAAAGGTGTCAAAGTATTTGGATTTAAGGGTAATCTGTGACATATTGTTGAAACAATAATCAAACAAAGCGGCAGTATCACTGTATTTGCCCCATTTATCGGTAGTGTTAAGTCCAACAACAATCAGTTCAATATCACCATGCTTTGCAACGGTAACAATAGTATGGTTAGATTCCTCGGTCCAGCCAAGCTTACCGCCGCTGGCGTCGGGGTAGTAATATTTCGAGTCTACAAGCATATGGTCAAAGGTTTCAAACTTTCGTGTTTTAGGTTGTTTGTTGGTAGGCTGCATAGTGTATTCCAATGCACCGAAATATTTTCTGAAATCGGGCACAGAAAGTGCAGTACGGGTAATGAGAGCCATATCATAAGCAGTTGTGTAATGGTTTTTATCCGGTAATCCATGTGCATTGGTAAAGTGACTGTTAACCGCCCCTGATTTTTTTGCACGTTCATTCATCATAACGGCAAAGTTATCCAAAGAGCCGCCGACATATTCGGCAAGAACATTTGCGGCATCATTAGCGGATTGTATCATAGTTGCATAAAGCATAGGTTCCATGGTAACTTCTTCACCCTCGGTGAGAGCGATATGGGTACTGTTGGCAAGGATAGAATGGGTAGCATCATAGCTTATTGTAATTTTATCGTCAAGGTTGCCGTTTTCAAGGGCAAGTAAAGCGGTTAAAATTTTGGTTATGCTGGCAGGATATTCTTGTTTATCCATATTTTTTTCTATTAAAACCTGTCCTGTGGAAACCTCCATTACGACATACGCATCAAAACCTGTTTCGGGAATTTCTGTTGATGCGGTTGTTATCGGAGCTGTTACAGGGATAGATTTTTCATCGGGCTTGGTAGATTCATCAGGTTTAGGCGTTTCCGAAGCCTCGGTGGGTTTAGACTGAGCAGGCTTTGGGGCTTGTACAGGTTCTGAGGCGGCGGTCGGCTCGGAGGTTTCGGCAGGAGCGGATTTATCGGCGGCAGCGGTTGGGACAATGGCAGACAATATTATTGTACACGCAAGTAAAAGGGACAGAACTTTTTTCATGCAAACTCTCCAGTCGTGTTGGTTTTTAAAATCGTACAGACTTTTATTCTACCACAGCTATGTTACTAATTTATTAATAATTTTCATTTAAAACGCATAAAATTTTGTGGAAATTATGGCGAATTTTGTCGGAGAAGAAATACAGATGCAAATCCAAATTTTTTTGATTGACGATAAAGATATTTAGTACTATAATAAATATGACTAAAGTTTAAAGATATTTTCACAAGCAATAACTAATGTTTATTATAATGGAGGGTTTACCCATGAAAAGATTATTGGCAATTATTTTGGCATCATGTATGATTTTCACATTTGCGGCGTGCGGTAACAGTAAAGATAAAGCTACAGTAGCGGAAGATGAAGAAGAAATAATGACACCGGAAGAAGCAGCCGGAGAACCTACTCAGCAAGAAACTTTGGAAAGTATAGACAGAGGTACTGTTGAGGGTACAAATTATAAAAATGAATGGGCGGGAGTTACTTTTGCTATACCCGAAGGAATGACTCCGTTAACTGCCGATGAAATGGCAAAGGTTTTGGGACAAGGCAATGAACAGCTTGCCGCAGGTGATGAAGCTGCAAAACAAGCAATGGATACATTTGTTCAAAACAGTTATGTACCTTTATTCATGATAAATGATGTTAAGGATACAAGCAAGTTAAAAATACAGTATATTGCAGAAATTCGTACATCAGCTAAAACCGAAGAAGAATATTTGACAGATACTATGGCTCAAATTAAAGAAACCGGCTTAGGTTATGCTTTCTCTGACAAGATTGAAGAAGTTAAATTAGGCAAATATGTATATACAACAGTAACCGGAACAATTGAAAGTAAAAATGCTCAAATTTCTTATTATGTGCGTAAAATTGATGAAGGCTTCTTGGTATTGTCGGTAGGGTACACCAAAGACAGAACCGAAGTTGCCAAACAATGGATTGAAGCTATTGTATAATTTCCGCTTACAGCAATATAAGAAGAACTGCAAATAATTTACAGTTCTTCTTTATTTTTGCCAAAAAATATTTTTTTAAAAAGCTATTGATTTTCATAAGCAGATAGTATATAATATTAAAGTACACTCGCCGGTGTGATGGAATGGCAGACATGCTTGACTCAAAATCAAGTGTCGCGAGACGTGTCGGTTCGACCCCGACCACCGGTACCAAAATCATCAGCATTTTTGCTGATTAGACGAGAATAAGATTGCCCTTGAAGGTCTTGTACACCTTCTGTTATAGGGCAGTCT
>JAVVRS010000189.1:0-3368 GCA_036654595.1 Oscillospiraceae bacterium
CAAGATGGTGTACCGTTTTTTAAATAAAAGATTATCTTGCTTTTAGTTCATTGTAAAGAGGATATAACGGATTAGGTAAACCAAAACCGCCGGCACTTTCAAGTAAAGTACCTGTTGTAAATGAAGAAAGTTCACTTGCAAAGAAAAGAACAGCATTAGCAATTTCTACCGGTTGGCCAATACGATTCATTGGAATAGTTTTAAGGAAAGTATCAGTAAATTCTTTAGACATATTATTTTTAACAGCATCAGTAGCAGTCATACCCGGAAGAACAGCATTACAACGAATATTGTCTTTAGCGTGTTGTACAGCAATTTCTTTAGTTAAAAAGTTAACTACAGCTTTAGCAGTAGCATAAGCTGTACCACTTATATCAGGATATTTACCACCAACAGAAGAAATATTAATAATACTTCCGCCACCTGTTTTTTGCATAGATTTAATAGCTACAGCAGAAGAAACATAAACAGCACGAGCATTTTTTTCAATAATTCTAATAAAATCATCAAAAGATGTATGTAAAATATCAAAATCCACTTTAACATCTGTTGAACCAAAGTTATTTACCAGAACATCAACACGACCCTCTTTTTTAATAACTTCTTCCACATAAGTTGTAAAAGTTTCGATTTTTAAAGCATCAAAATAAACAGTATCGGCTTGACCGCCTGCGGCGATAATTTCCTTACAAACTTCTTGACCTGCATCAAGATTACGAACAGCTAAATAAACTTTAGCACCATTTTCGGCTAATGTTTTTACAGTTTGAAGACCAATACCTTTAGTTGAAGAAGTAACAATTGCAATTTTGTTTTCTAATAGTTTCATGAATCTTTCCTCCTTGTTGTAAAATATTAATAGGTGTAGTTTGTAGACTGTGTGATGTTAAACACATAATAAGCAGCTTTTTTTACAAATATATCAAGTAAATTTAAAAAAAAGCTTTAGAAATTATAAGTTTACAAATCACCTATTGCCAAGACTTTTTTAATGATATCAAAGAAAGGAAAAATTTGCAATAGCAATTTGAATAAAAAGTCAAGTTTAAAGGCTAAATAATTTGTTGATAATTGATAGTTATATATCAAACTAATATGTGTCGTTAGTTCCCTTTTCTGTAAATGTATGGCTTGCTATTATTAAAAGCTATTAATTAATGAGCAAGTCTTACTCTATGGGGCGGCTCAATCAAGGGCAACCTCCATAGGAGGTTGCCCTTGCGGCGGCGAAGCCGCCGGCGGTCGTTGACCGCATTGAGCCGCCCCATTTTTGCCGTTTATGATACAGGAGTACCTGTGGTTTGCGGTAATTTAATGCCGTGCATAAAACCATCAAGCTTAGTACAACATACATCAGCGGCAATAATAGTATTTTTATAAATAAGCAGGCTGATTTGTACATTGTCCGGAGTGTCCGGATAATTGGTTACTGAATATGTATATCGTTTTACTTGTTTACCACAATATTTGGAAAGGTCAAAACCTTGGTCCTTTTGAATGGCATTGTATTGTTCATATGCAGCATCAAGCTGTTCGGGAATAAGCACTTCCAAAATTTCAACAGGTTCTTCAACTATTTGCCAACCAAAACTTGTAATAAAATCCACACGGGTTTCATTGGTTTTGGTTTTACCTTTTTTTACATTTATTGTTTGTTCAGATACAGTTTCAGCAGATACCGAAGAATTATTTTTCAGTCCGTTAGCACCTATTGCAGCAGTAGCAATAACAACTACTGCCAAAAGTCCCAATGCAATTTTTTTCTTGTTTATTTTCATGGAAAAAGATACCATTAATACACACACCCTCTCTTTAATAAATATTTATGCAATATTAATCGTCATTATGTCGTTCAATCAATGGACAGATAAATTCCGGACAAAGCATTAAAAGTGCAAGCATATTTGGGAAAAGCATAATACCATTGATAATATCTGAGATTAACCAAACGGTTTCAAGCTTAATGATAGCACCTATAACTGCAAGAAAAATAAAACATATTCTATAATAACTGATAGCTTTAGAATTTTTAAAAAGAAAATCAATTGCTTTTTCACCATATAAACACCAACCTAAAACCGAAGCTAAAGCAAAAAATACTACAGATATATTGACAATAATTCCTCCAAGAGTACCAAGACCTTCATAAAAGGCGGCAGCAGTCACCTGAGAGGCAACAATAGAATTGCAGTTTATGTCAGAAGTAAGAATTACCAATGCTGTTATAGTACAAACAACAATAGTATCGGCAAACACTTCAAAAATACCCCACATACCTTGAATATGAGGGTCACTTTCATCAGAACAGGCATGAGCAATACTTGCACTGCCAAGACCTGCTTCATTTGTAAAAATACCTTTACTTATACCTACCTGCATTGCTTGCCACATAAGTCCGAATGAGGCTCCACCAATAGCATTAAAACCAAATGCACCTGTAAAAATACTCGAAAAGGCAGGTAATATGGCGGTATAATTACAGAATAAAATCCAAGCAGCACCTAAAAGATAAATCAGTGACATTAAAGGAACAAGTTTAGAACAAACTTTGACAATACGTCCCATACCACCGCAAATAATAATCGCAACCGTAATACCAAGTATTAATGCAATTGTCAGTGGGGAAAGGTTACAAAGCTTATTTAAACAACCGGCGGCAGCATTGGTTTGAGCCATATTACCCATACCAAAAGAAGCAAGTACGCAACAAATTGCAAATAAAACAGCAAGACTTTTTATACCAAGTCCACGAGAAATATAATACATGGGACCTCCACACCAACTGTCATCTTTACGCACACGATATTTTATGGCAAGAAAAACCTCCCCATATTTAATCATCATACCGCAAATACCTGCAATCCATAGCCAAAAAATTGAACCTGCACCACCTATTGCAATAGCTGAAGCAACTCCGATTATATTTCCTACACCCATTGTTCCGCCTAAAGCAGTTGCCATAGCATCAAAAGGTGAGATAGTATCTTTAATTGTCTTTGGTCTAAAGCATTTGCCGATAGTTTGTTTTAAAATGTGACCCATTGAATGAAGCGGAAAAAAGCGGCAAGCTATTAAAAAGCTCAAACCGCAAAGCATGAGCATAAAAACTGTACCTTTACCCCAAACAAGAGTAAATAATTTATTTAAAAAAGTATCCACAAAAGCCTCCATCACAAAAGTTCTTTTAATAAGGCTATGTGAATTAAATTGAAAATATGTGTATAGACGAGTGACAGGGGGGGTTAAGCTTAATTTGCGAGCGTTGTATGGGGGCGGCACAATCAAGGGCAACCTCCGGTGGAGGTTGCCCTTGCGGCGGCGGCAGCCGCCGGCGGCAGAATGCCGCATTGTGCCGCCCCATACAAAGC
>JAVVRS010000190.1:0-3342 GCA_036654595.1 Oscillospiraceae bacterium
CGGCACTTCGTGCCGCAGGCGGCTTCGCCGCCGCAAGTGCACCCCCCTTTGCAAGGGGGGTGCACTTGATTGTGCCGCCCCACGCATTTTCAAAGCCGTAAAAGGGGATAAAAAAAGCAGGTGGCAAAATGCCCCCTGCTCAAATTGACTTATGAGGAGTTAACGCTGACTTACACAATAAGTGTCATTACCATAAATAAAGTCGTCAATATCTCCCTTACAAGTTTTGAGCAAGGAGTTTTTGTATTGCTTTTGTTGATTAAAACCTTGTTTTTGCATTGTTTCTTTTTCGCTCATCTGAAAATTATCTTGTTTTTGTTCCAAAATAAATTCTCCTTTCTAATTTAAAAGTTTATTTTATAAAAAATTGTACTCCACTATTGTATGCTGAAGATATAAGAAAATGCAGTCATTTCTTGTAATGTTGATGTAAAATTTATCTGATATTCAATCAAATAGTTTATATTGGCAATAATAGCTAAAAGTTAATAGTTAAAAACAGTTTATTCATAACAGTAACTGTATGTGTAAAAGAAGAATAATTTTATCTTGACTTTAGATGTAACGTATGTTACAATTCGCTTATAGATAAAACAATCTTCTGCCATACCAAAAAGGCATTTTTATAGGCCTCGTTTCATTTTATTCTTTTCCTCTTTACTCTTAAAGCAAAAAAAGGAACTAACAAGCGGAGTTAGTTCCTTTTTGCTTTTTTGATTTACAAATTAAGTTTGTTGTAATATACTGTAGAATGAAATAACATTTTAATGGAGGTATCTTATTGAGCTTACCGGAAAATAAACATTTAAAAAAAATTGGCTTGGCTATCACAAAAAAATATGTATGGCTGCTTCTGGGAATACTTATTGCCGCTGAACTTATAGGTATTGCTATTTCTGCATTTATAACATCTGTTACAACAAACACATTTGCTTTAATTATTTCATTTATATTAAATGGTTTTGTTTCTACATTTGTATTTATGGGATTTTTTCATGCAATAAATAAAGCTTTTTATCATCATCAGCCAACAACTGCTGATTTATTTTTCCCAATTCATAAACCTAAAATGTGGTTGCGTGCTACAGCAGTTAATACAATCGGTACTGCAATCATGTTAATTGCAGTATATGTATTTATTGTGGTTATTGTATTAAGTACACTTTTCTCGGTGTTTGGCGGTGTATTTGTAGGTGGTGTATTTGCAACGGGTTCTTTTACAGATTATTCGCTAAGTGTAATTGTAATAGGATTAACGGTTTTAGTACTTTGTATTTTAATAACATTATGCTATTTTTCAGTACTTGGGTGTTTTACCTTGTCGGTTTATTTTTCTGCATTGCGTAACCCCAATATACTTTTTGAACAGTTGCTTGAAAAAAGTTTGAAGCTTACAAAACGACTTTTATTTCGTTTTGTAAAGCTTTGTCTTAGCTTTACAGGTTGGTTTTGCACCTGCATTTTGTGGAGTATATTTGTTATTGCTATGATGTATGAGTCCTTTAAACAAGCGATATACCCATATACACCGTATTTTAGCATTGCAGCGGCACCATTATCAATTGTAGCGATAGCATTGATTTGTATACCATTTCTTTTGCTTCTGGTGTATTTCTGTTGTACTGCCTCGGCATTTTTTAACACTAACATGGATTTTTTAGAACAAAACTAACCTTTAGCTTAGTTTTGTTAACTGCCACACGTTATACACAGTCGTTTAGATTGCATAGATTTGCGGTATGGTGAAAATTGTATAAGTTTAAAACTGTATTGGCATAATTTACAGGTTTCTACAAAAAAACGGCAGATGCAAAAAATCTTTTGCATCTGCCGTTTTTCATAGATTTATTCTACTGTTTCAGGTAACATCTTATTCACTGCCGCACCGATAAGTACTGCAAGGAACAAGCCGGAAAATGTAACTGTACCTATTGTTACACCTGCTGATAAACCAAGACCAATTACTAAAATCAAGGCTACAACTATAAGATTGCGATTTTGGGCAAAATCAATCTTTGCTTCAGACAAAGTTCTCATACCAATTGATGCAATCATACCATAAAGTAAAATTGATACGCCACCCAATACAGGTATTGGAATTGTCATAATGATAGCACCGAATTTACCTAACAGCCCTAAAATAATTGCAAATATTGCCGCTAATTTTAATACATTTGTATTATAATTTTTGGTAGTTGCCAATACTGCTGTATTTTCTCCGTAAGTAGTATTTGGCGGTGCTCCAATAAAACCTGCTACTAATGTAGCCAAACCATCACCAAGCACTGTTCTGTGTAAACCCGGGTCTTTAAAAAAGTTTCTGCCAACAACCGAGCCATTGATTGTAATATCTCCGATATGCTCCATAAAGGTTACTATTGCTACAGGTGCGATTGTAAGCATTACACCTAAATCAAACTTTGGCAATGTAAAAAATGTTGGTGTAACATAGGGTATATTTATCCACGCCGCATCTCTTATTGCTGTAAAATCAATATAATGTGTACCAATTGTAAGGTCTAAAATCAAGCAAAGTACATACCCTGAAATAAATCCCATAAGTATTGGAACAAGCTTGAAAAATCCTTTTGAAAAGATGGAACAAATCACTACTACTAACAATGAAAATAATGCTATTCCTACTGTAATCCAATTAATTGCTGCACCTTTTTCAACAATTAATCCTGCATTTTTAAGTGCAGTCGGTGCAAGTCCCAAGCCTATAACAACAATTACAGGGCCTGTAACAACCGGCGGAAATATCTTTACTATAGTATCACTGCCAATCAATTTAACCAGCAATGACAGCACACAATAGACCAAACCTGCTGCCATAATACCACCTTGTGCCAATGGTATATTTGCTGCATCTCCTGCAATTACTGCACTTAGTACTCCTAAAAATGCAAAGCTGGAACCTAAAAATACAGGAACTTTATTACCTGTTATAAAATGGAATATTAAAGTTCCTATCCCTGCACCTATAAGTGCCATTGATGGATTAAGTCCTGTTATTATCGGAACTAAAACTGTTGCTCCGAACATTGCAAAAAGATGTTGAAACCCCAACAACACATTTTTTCCGGTAAAAGTATCTTTCATCGTGGATTTTGTTGACATCGTCTGAAATCAATCCTTTCTTTTTTTGACCTTTATATATATCTGCAATCCCATGACAAGGCGACCGCCCGCCACCGCCGCCCCCTTGAGGGGGGGCGGTGGCGCCGCAAGCCAAGCTTGCGGTTTCGGGCGAAGCCCGAAAGGGGCGGTCGCCCCATCGCAGGATGTGGGTTTTGACACTGCCGGCTTTTTTTCTGCAGTCTTTTCTTTACGCTAGCTTGC
>JAVVRS010000191.1:0-3336 GCA_036654595.1 Oscillospiraceae bacterium
AACATCAGCTTGTACAGGGTGTTCCAATGCCAGATATGAACCTGCACGAAGTCTTGCTTCATGTACACTTGCACCTTCAATTACCGAGTCCGGACGGGCAAAATATACAAATTCAAACACACACATATCGCCTCTTTTACCACAATGAGTAGTAATGCTGCGTAAACCGTCTTTATCTGCAATTACAATTTCACCCGGCAAAATATCTCTTACAAAATTTGCACCAACAGTATCCAAAGCACAGCTTTCACTGCTGAATATGTATGAACCGTTAGGGAGTTGACCAATACAAAGCGGTCTGAACCCATTTGGGTCACGAGCAGCAATTAATTTTTTAGGTGACATAACTACCAATGAATATGCACCTTTAAGTTCATTCATTGCCATTTCAACTGCTTGTTCTATTGATGATGTTACAAGTCTTGCTCTTGTAATAATATATGAAATTACTTCGGAATCATTGGTTGTATGGAAGATTGCTCCATCAAGCTCAAGTTTTTCACGAAGCTCCATAGCATTTACAAGATTACCGTTGTGAGCTAAAGCCATTGCACCTTTTATATGACGTACTACTAATGGTTGTGCATTTACTCCACTGGTATTACCGGTTGTAGAATATCTTACATGACCAATAGCAATTCTACCTTTACCCAGTTCGGCAAGTTTATCTTTATTAAAGACATCGGGAACCAATCCAACATTTTTATATGCTGTAATTAATCCACCGTCATTTACAGCAATACCGCATGATTCTTGACCTCTGTGCTGTAAAGCATACAGGGCAAAATAAGTATTCCATGCAACATCTGTTTTATCATCTTTTGCGTATATTCCAAACACGCCACATTCTTCATGAATTGTATCAAACAAAATGGTTATCCTCCTAAAGCCTTATTCGGCAGTCAGTCTTCTCATTACCTCTTGGTAAGCATTTTCAACACCGCCCATATCTCTGCGGAAGCGGTCTTTATCTAATTTTTCGTTGGTATCTTTATCCCATAAACGACAGGTATCCGGAGAAATTTCATCAGCTAAGATAATTTTCCCATCTGAAGTTCTGCCAAATTCAATTTTAAAATCTACTAGTTTAATATTTATATGCAGCATAAATTCCTTGAGCAGTTCATTAATTTTAAAAGCATAGGCTGAAATTTCAGCTATTTCTTCTTTTGTTGCAAGCTGCATTGCAAGTGCATGATATTCATTTATTAATGGGTCACCCAGTGCATCATCTTTGTAAGAAAATTCAAGTACTGTTTGAGGAAGAACTGTACCTTCCGGTATAGCAAGTCTTTTAGACATTGAACCTGCCGCAATATTACGAATAATTACTTCAAGCGGTACAATTTTCACTTTTTTAACCAAAGTTTCACGTTCACTGAGTTCTTTTACAAAATGAGTAGGTACACCTTTTTTTTCAAGCATTTGCATCATAAGATTACTCATCTGATTATTGATTACGCCTTTACCGACGATAGTACCTTTCTTTTCGCCATTAAATGCTGTAGCATCATCTTTATATTGTACAATATATAACTCAGGGTCACTTGTTGCATATACTTTTTTAGCCTTGCCTTCATAAAGTTGTTCTAACTTTTCCATACTGATTTTCCTCCCGAATTTTTAAAGTTAAAAATTTTGTTAAGCTTATTGCTTACAGTTCTTTTACCGTTTGTTGAAGTTTTGCATCTTTCGCTTTAACGGCTTGTGCCATATCTGTTTTCATCTTTTCAAGCTGTGATGCAATATTACTGTCATATACAGCAAGTATCTGTGCTGCAAGTATAGCCGCATTTTCAGCACCATCTATCGCAACAGTTGCTACAGGTATACCGCTTGGCATTTGCACCGTTGAAAGAAGTGCATCTAAACCATCAAGTGTAGATGACTTAATTGGAATACCTATTACCGGTAATGTGGTATGTGCTGCCAAAACTCCTGCTAAATGTGCTGCCTTGCCTGCTGCTGCTATAATTACGCCAAATCCATCAGCTTTTGCATTTGCAGCAAAGGTACAAGCTTCTGTTGGTGTGCGATGTGCGGACATTATTCTTGTTTCAACCTCAATACCAAAAGATTTTAGCTTGATTATTGCATTTTTTACTATTGGCAAGTCACTGTCACTGCCCATGATAACTGCTACTTTTTTACTTGCTGTTTCCATTGTTATACTTCCTTCTTTTCCATAGTTAAAATGAAAAAAGCTGCGGCAAAACACCGCCACAGCATACATTTATCCCTTATTTACCCTGTTTAAGCCGCAATTTGCCTGTAGTTTCCATATAAAAATATTATGAATAATTCTCTTTGTGGAAGGTATTATATTAAATATCATATTTTTCTTCCTCCGCTCTGTTAATATTTTTATTGTAAATCAGTATTTTGCTTTATTCTAATTGTATAATAAGATTATATAAAAAGCAATGTGTATTTTGCAGTTTTTAAAAAATCTTTGGGACAGGTAAATCTTTTACTGCTTACCTGTCCCTTTTTATACAATTTTTTTCCTCAAATTTGACTTAATTTTTACTCACTGCTACAGCCGGGGCGACCGAGCCCACCTCCGCCCTTCGGGCGGAGGTGGCGGGCGGTGCCGAGCACCGCCCCGAGGGGGCGTGCCGGCGGCACGCCCCCTCGCTCGGTCGCCCCGCTTGACGTAAGCTTAGTTTAATTATTCTTTTGTATCGGTAATCTGTGTATCCATTACTTCTTTAAAAGTTGTGGCAAGAGTTGCAATTCCTTGAAGATTACTTGGGACAATAATCTTTGTAGCTTTACCGTCTGCCATCTTTTGCAATGCTTCCAAGCTCTTAATGGTCAATACTCTGTCGGTAGGTGACGAGGCATTAAGCAATTGAATAGAGTCGGCAAGTGCTTTTTGTACCATCATTATAGATTGTGCTTCCCCATCAGCTTCTCTTATTTTCTGTTCACGAACAGCATCTGCACGCAGTATAGCTGATTCTTTTTCAGCTTCCGCACGCAAAATTACAGATTGTTTTTCACCTTCAGCGACTAAAATTTTACTGGTTTTTTCACCTTCGGCTCTTAATATAGATTCACGTCTTTGACGTTCTGCTTTCATTTGTTTTCCATTGCATCTTGAATTTCAGCAGGTGGAAGGATATTTTTAAGTTCAACACGATTTACTTTGATACCCCATTTGTCTGTAGCACTGTCAAGGATTGTGGTTATTTTAGTATTGATAACATCTCTTGAAGTCAGTGTTGAGTCAAGTTCAATTTCACCGATAATATTTCTGAGTGTGGTTGCCGAAAGATTTTCAATTGCAGATAATGGACGTTCCACACCATAAGCATAGAGTTTCGCATCAGT
>JAVVRS010000192.1:0-3315 GCA_036654595.1 Oscillospiraceae bacterium
CCACCCACCGCACAAACGTAAGCTGCAAATTGCTTTAATCTAACCGTGCGGTCATTTCCTGTGGCGGTTCGCCACCGGTTCGCCACCGGTTCGCCACACGGCTATGACAATCTAACCCAACGACCTGTACGAACAAATCCCAAGGGTTCATAAAAATGTACTAAGCGTTCATTTTCACAAAACAAAAATGCTTGTTTACCTTCATTTTCAAGAACAGCTGCTAAATGTGAAGTCATTTCTTTAGCAAAGCCTTGTCCACGATATTCGGGTAAAGTAATAATACTTGAAATTTCACCTGCATTATTATGTTGATATCCAATAATACCAATACAAACAATCTTATCATCTTGAGTAAGAGCAAAAATTTCGGTATTTGCACGTTTAATTTTCATAGTAATATTACTTAACCATGTATTATAGGTATCATTATCTGACATAATATTATAACCTTGACAAACAACTTCAAAAACTTCTTTTAAGCGATTATTTGCAGAACAAATTACAGGTGATAATTTACCGCAACCTAAAACAGCGGTCATAGTTGATGAAGTAGTCATAGTTTTTTCGGTAATTTTAAAAAATGATGCACATTCTTCGGTATAAAAAATCATAAATAACATATCACACCAAAGGTCACTTACATCAATATGATTAGTAAACTCAGCCATTTCAAGAATAACATCTTCATCATTTACAAAAGATATAATAACACTGCCATATAAGCTTGAAATACTACCCATAACTTTATCATTATTATAAGCAATCCAAAAAGAAGCAGTATTCGGATAATCTTTATAACAAAGATATCTTGTATATTGCATAGTACCATAAATATTATCGGTATGACAAAAATCTATAAACTGTTGTTCATTTGTTTTATCAACTAATTTTATCATATACTTCCAAGCTCCTTAATCATTGCTTTTAATAAAATTTCAGTATCCTTAATATCTTTTTTACATAATACACATGATGGTGAATGAATATATCGTGTAGGTAATGAAATTGCAATAACTCTTACACCTTTACCTGAGGTTTGAATACTTTTACTTTCATTACCACCATAAACACCTCTTTTGGTTTGATGTGGTATTTCAAGTTTTTTTGCAAGTTTCATACTCATTTTATAAAGCTCATGGTCATAAATTGTACCTTTATCCATAAATGAAATTACCGGTCCGCCACTAAGATTACATACATATTTATCTTCGGTAACACCTGCAACATCACCTGCTGTAGTTGTTTCAACTACAACTGCAATTTCGGCACCAAGTGAATATGCTGCTGCACCTGCACCTGCTTGACCTGTTTCTTCATTTACAGTAAATACAAAATTAGTATCATATTCAATTTTATCCTGTAAAATTAAGCTGATAAGCAATGCACAACCTGCTCGGTCATCTAATGCTTTATTTTTTATAAAATCTTCACCAAATTCAATAAATCCCGGAGTAAATGTTGCTCTGTCACCAAGATTTATAAGTTTTTCTGTTTGTTCTTTTGTTGTTGCACCAATATCTATAAATAAATCTTTAAATTTATATGGTGTATCTATTTCTTTTTCTGTCACCATATGAATTGCTTTACTTCCAATTATTCCTGTAATATTATTATCTCCGACAATAACTGTTCTTCCCAATACAACTCTACTGTCAATTCCTCCGACATTAGTAAAGCCTAATAAGCCATCATCATTTATATTGGTTATAATAAAACCTACTTCGTCCATATGTGCTGAAAACATTAATGTTTTTTTAGGCGTTTTTTTACCTTTTTTAAAACAAATTAAATTTCCTAAATTATCTGTCTTATACTCACAATGACCTTCTATTATTTTTATAATTTCTTTTCTTACTGTATCTTCACGTCCCGAAACACCATTTATATCACTTAATATTTTTATAAGTTTAATCAAAAAAATTTACCTCCTTTTTTTGGTGCGGTGTATAGCTAAGGCATGGGGCGGCACAATGCGGCACTTCGTGCCGCCGACGGCTGCCTTTTGGCAGCCGTCGCAAGGGCAACCGAAGGTTGCCCTTGATTGTGCCGCCCCACGCTTAAATATACACCTAAGCTTAATATTTTTGCTAAAATGCTGAAAATTTTATTTATACAAGTGAACTTGCATATGCTGCCATAAGCTGTGCCACAGCTTCAACATCTTTAATATTTATTGTTTCTACGGGTGTGTGCATAAATTTTTGAGGAATACTGATTAAACCTGTAATAACTCCACAACCTGTTTGTGCAATATTATCTGCATCTGTAGAGGTTTTTGCACCACTTACTTCAATTTGATATGGTATATTATTTTGTTTAGCAAGTGTTACAAGTTGTTTGCTCATAGTATCATTTAAACTTGCAGCAAAAGCAATCATACCACCATTACCCATTACACCTGCTTCATGCTTTTTAATATCGGGAGTATATGCAAAGCTCACATCACATACCAAAGCATGAGTTGGAGCCACTTCATAAGCAGCTGCCGATGCACCAATACCTGTAGTTTCTTCTTGAGCAGATAATGCAATGGTTAACCCACAATTTAATTGTTTATCTTTAAGCAGATATGCTGCATAAATTGCGGCTGCACAACCTGCTCGGTCATCTAATGCAGGTGCAGAAATTTGTTCCCCCAAGAGGTATAAAAATTCTCCGTCAATTGTTATTCTGTCACCTAATGAAACTATTTTTTCTGCTTGATTTTTATTTAATCCAATGTCTATAGCTATATCGGTTATTTTTTGATTTTTTGCTTCACCTTCTTGAAGATGAGGTGGTACTGAACAAACTACACCTTTTATTGGTTTTATTCCATGTACAGTAACTTGTGATGCAAGTACTAATCTACGGTCAATTCCTCCGCATGAAGACACTTTTAAAAAACCTCGGTCATCAATATTGGTTACAATCATACCAATTTGGTCAATATGTGCATTTAACATTAAATGAGGCTGATTTTCTTTAGCTTCATTTACAGTACAAATTACACTACCAAAAGGTGTAATTTTAGTTTTACCAAATTGCATTAATATTTCTTTTGCTACTTCTGAAGCTTCGGCATTTTCATTTCCCGAAACTCCAATAGATAAGCATAATTTTTTTATTATTTCTGTAAGCTGCATAAAATTTCTCCTTTATTTCTCAGTCGATTAGCCTTCACCCAACCACCGCACAAACGTAAGCTACAAACCTGCACCATGTAACCGTGCGGTCATATCGTCCGGCGGTTCGCCGGCCACCGCACAAACGTAAACCAAAAACCTGCACCATGTAACCGTGCGGTCATATCGTCCGGCGGTTCGCCGGCCACCG
>JAVVRS010000193.1:0-3306 GCA_036654595.1 Oscillospiraceae bacterium
CAAAAAAGACAACTCATTATACTCCTCCTTTCGGTTTGAATATCATAACTGATTTTTTCTTTGGTATTCGCCGCTTATGCTTTAATCATTGCTTTAATCATTGCAGGCAATTGTGCTGCGGCTTCATCAATTTTAAAGAGCTCTGTTGTACCACCCATAGCTCTGTCGGGACGACCACCACCGCTGCCACCACATAATGCTGTAACCTGTTTAACAAGCTTACCTGCATGAACTCCGGCTTTTACAGCTTCATCACCGCAAGCAATCATAATGCTGGCTTTTTCACCATTAACCGAAGAAAACATAGCAACCATAACCGGTGCTTTTTCTTTTACTTTATCAGCCATTAGCTGCAAAGTTTCGGGGCTTGTACCTGTAAATCCGGCAATAATACAACGCAAGCTTCCAACTTCAATTGCATCACTGAATAGACCTTCAATTTTAATTGTAGCAAGTTGTGATTTAAGGGTTGCCAATTCATGTTCTTTTTCTTTGCTTTCTGCAACAAATGACGCAATTTTTTGAGGAATTTCAGCCACATTACCAACCTTTAAATGTTCGGCAATTTTATATAATGTTTGATTAAGATTTGCAAACATTTCAAGTACACCTTTTGCAGTAGTTGCCTCTATACGGCGGACACCTGCTGCAACAGAGGCTTCACCGGATATTTTAAATACCCCAATTTGTGAGGTATTGCTGACATGGGTACCACCACAAAATTCAGTACTGCTGTCACCCATTTTACATACTCTTACAATATCGCCATATTTTTCACCAAACAATGCCATGGCACCCATAGTTTTAGCTTCGGCAATTGGCATTTCTTTTATAGATACAGGTAAGGCGGCAAAAATCATTTCATTTACAAGTGCCTCTGTTTTATTAATTTCTTCTGCTGTCATAGCACTGTAATGTGTAAAGTCAAAACGCAGATGATTTTCATCAACCATTGAACCTGCCTGATGAACATGACTGCCCAAAACGGTACGCAATGCAGCTTGTAATAAATGACAAGCCGAATGATTTCTCATAATATCTTTACGGCGTTGGTCATCAACTTCAGCACAAACCTTGTCACCTTCATTGAGCTTACCATCAATCATTTTACCTGTATGTGCAAAATAACCCGATGGTAATTTTTGAGTATTAGATACTTGAAAATGATTATTTCCAATTAAAAGCATACCTGTATCACCGACTTGACCGCCGCTTTCTGCATAAAATGGTGTGTTTTCAAGTACAATAGTAGCTTCTTGTCCATGTATAATGGTACTTACTCTATCACAATCATGTACAATTGCCAGTACTTTTGCTTCGGCTTTGGTACAATTATAACCAATAAATACATCTTTTGCATGCGGTAAATCATTTAGTAAATCTGCATCTGCCCCAAAAGCTTCACAACTGCCTCTTGCAGCTCTTGCTCTTACTTTTTGTTCACTCATTAATTGTTTAAATTGTTCTTCATCTACAGTCATGCCTTTTTCCGAAAGAATTTCAATTGTCAAATCAATTGGAAAACCAAAGGTATCATATAATTTAAATGCGTCTTCACCCGAAAGAACCGTTTCTTTTGCAGCTTCTGATTTTGCAATAAGATTAGCAAGTAAATCCATACCTTGGTCAATTGTTTTTGAAAAGCGTTCTTCTTCAACTTGAATTACCTTTGTAATATAATCTTTATTTTCCAATAAATCTGAATATTCAGGTTGATTTTCTTGTATTACCGTCGCTGCTACTTTATATAAGAAAGGTTCTGTTATACCCAGTAATCTGCCATGACGTGCCGCACGACGCAATAATCTTCTGAGAACATAACCTCTGCCTTCATTTGATGGTGTAACACCATCACCTACCATAAATGTAGTACTGCGAATATGGTCGGTAATTACACGCAAGGATACATCTTTTTTTGCATCATTATGATAAGTAACACCTGCAATTTGTGCAATATGCTTCATAATATTTTGTACTGTATCTACTTCAAATAAGTTACCTACCCCTTGCATTACGCAAGCAAGACGTTCCAGTCCCATACCTGTATCAATGTTTGGTTTTGCAAGTGGTGTATATGTTCCTTTGCCATCACTGTCAAATTGTGTAAATACCAAGTTCCATATTTCCATATAACGGTCACAATCACAACCAACTGCACAAGTTTCACTGTGACAGCCATATTCTTCACCACGGTCAAAATATATTTCAGAGCATGGACCGCATGGACCTGTACCATGTTCCCAAAAATTATCTTCTTTACCCAAACGTACCATTCTGTCTTTTGATATACCTACTTTTTTTGTCCAAATTTCATAAGCATCATCATCATCTTCATAAATTGAAATCCATAATTTATCAGCAGGTATTTCAAGTACTTTTGTTAAAAATTCCCATGCCCATGCAGTTGCTTCGGTTTTAAAATAATCTCCAAAAGAAAAGTTACCCAGCATTTCAAAATATGTGCCATGTCGTGCTGTTTTGCCTATATTCTCAATATCCGGCGTACGAATACACTTTTGACAAGTTGTTACCTTTGTATTTGGTGGTACTGCTTGTCCTAAAAAGAATTTTTTCAGTGGTGCCATACCTGAATTAATCAACAATAAGCTTGCATCGTCCTGTGGTACTAATGGAAAGCTGCTGAGTCTTGTATGATTTTTGCTTTCAAAAAATGATAAATATGCTTCTCTTAAATCGTTAAGTCCTGTCCATTTCATTATATTGTATCTCCTCATTATATTATCCGGCGAACCGCCGGTCGAATTGACCGTATCGACGAACCGCCGGTCATTACACACAAGTGTTGCTCCTGTAAATGGTAATCTCATCAAAAATAAAAAAGCTCTCGTCCCATGTGAAAACACAAGGGACGAAAGCAAAATCACTTCCGTGGTACCACCCAAATTGCAACTGCTTTATAAAAAAAGTTTGTTGCCACTCTGCATCATTTAACGCTGATGTCTGCGATACAGTTCATCACTGTACAACTCAAAGCCGGCCAAATACAATTTCATTTCCAAAGGATTTTTCAGCAAATAATCCTCTCTCTGTGTGGCGAACATTGTTTCTCTTGCTCATCAAAGTTTTTATGAATATTCTGTTTAAGGACTATTAAATTATAACCGTTTGCACCTGCACTGTCAATGCTTAATTGAGCATTTTTACATTGTTTTAACAAATCCGCTCGATAAACGGCGGTGCATTTCCTGTGATGGTTTGTCACCCACCGCACAAACGTAGACTGCAAACCTGCACAATCTAACCGTGCGGTCAATTCGACCGGCGGTTCGCCGGTGCGGTCATAAC
>JAVVRS010000194.1:0-3303 GCA_036654595.1 Oscillospiraceae bacterium
GCTCTTTATTGAAGGTGATGGCAAAAGTATAATGTATACAGGCGATTTTCGTGCCAACGGACGCAAAAGTTTTGAAGAAATGCTTGCAAATTTACCTAAAAAAGCAGATGTTCTCATTTGTGAGGGCGGAGTAATAACCGAAGATGATATAAATCTTGTTACAGAACGTGACATTGAAGAACAAGCTGCTGAACTTATTGCCGGCAAAAAGGGCCCTGTGTTTATCCTTCAATCAGTAACAGACTTTGACCGTTCCTCTACCATGTTTCGTGCTTCAAAACGCAACAAAAGAGTTTTTCTGCAAGATTTGTATACCTCGCAGACTGCTGTTGCTATGGGTAAAGCTATGCCAAATTCAGCCGGTTGGACAGGTGTAAGAACCTACTTAACTACAGGATATAAACCGGAACATTTTCGCTACAAAATGTTTACAGAGCTTCCAAGAGCAAATAAAGCTGATATTGAAACTCAAAAATTCACCATGTGTATACGCACCTCAATGAAAAAATATATGAAAACTTTGGCACAGGCAATGCGTTTTAAAGATGGAATAATAATAAATACATTGCAAGGTGATGACTTTAAAAGTGAAGATACCAAGGCATTCTTAGCATTTGCAGAAGATAAGGGGCTTGAAGTCGTTACTATGCGTAGCAGTGGACACGGCAATGCGAGGGCATTAAAAGCATTGGCTGAAGCTATAAAACCAAACATAATAATTCCGCTTGACATCAAAAATACAAAATGGCTTGCTAATGAATACCCTAATATATCTGTGCTCTCAGATGACCTTGTACAGTGCTGATATGACAAATCACATTGAACACAATGGTATGAATATCTTTGATATTCCAAAACATATTTTACCCAAAGAACTGACAAATATATTGGCAATCAGTGAAAATGTTCGTATTGAACGTATTGTAAGCACCGGACAAGTATCAAATTGGTATGACCAAACCGAAACCGAATGGTTGGTTTTGTTAAGTGGGAAATCAATGATTGAGTATGATGCCGGCGAAACGGTTCTGCTTACAAGCGGTGATACACTGATGATACCACCACACAAGCGACACCGAGTTATTTATACCTCATCAGAACCACCATGTGTTTGGTTATGCGTTTTTTGGAAATAACCTAAGATATTTTTATCCCGAAAGGTGTAGTTACAGTGAATGATAATTTAGAATTTAGATATGCCAACTCTTACGATGTAGCATTGATATTGCATTTTATAAAGGAACTGGCGGCATATGAAAAAATGTCAGATGAAGTTGTGGCAACAGAAGAACTTTTGCTTGAATGGATTTTTGAAAAGAAAAAGGCTGAGGTTATTTTTGCAGTCGCAGATGGTACTGAAATTGGATTTGCACTGTTTTTCCATAACTTTTCTACCTTTCTCGGCAGAGCCGGAATTTATCTTGAGGATTTGTTCGTGTTACCTGAATATCGCAGTAAAGGGTATGGTAAAGCATTGTTGAAAAAACTCTCACAAATTACAATTGAACGTGGTTGCGGTAGATTGGAATGGTGGTGTCTGGATTGGAATAAGCCAAGTATTGACTTATATCTTTCTCTTGGTGCCCAGCCTATGAATGATTGGACAAGTTACCGTTTAACCGGAGATGCCTTGCAACAAATGGCGAGTGAATGATAAAAATAATTGTAATTTGTAATTTTATATTATTAATGAATAAAATTTATTGCAATATGTATAGAAATTATTGTTATAAAGTACTATAATTAAATTGTAGTATACAATTCAAAATAAAAGCAATTGGAGTGTGCGTAAATATGCTGTTTGACAAAGAAGACGTTAAAACCAAGGTATCCGAAATTCACAATTCTCCTGTAGAACCCTATACATTGGCAATTTCACAGCTTTTTAATCATAAAAAAGAACGTGGCGGAGTTTTAAAACTATATCTTGAAAACTTCAAGCTTTTTGATGATATGTTTGGTTATGCTTACGGAGAATTGCTTCTGAAAGAGGTTGCAACATTTTTATCCTCAATTCCCAATGCACAGGTATTCCGTTACAGCGGTGTTTCTTATATTATAATTTTAGAAAGACAAAGCTATTCTCAAGTAATGGACGTTGCACAAACTTTGCAAGAACGATTTGAAGCCTCTTGGCATATTAATGACATGGACTATATGTGTGCTGTAAGCATTGGTATGATATGTTATCCAGATGCTGCCAAAGATGCCGCTGAAGTTTTGCCGGCACTTGAATATGCTGTAAACGAAGCTTCCCGTAATGGACAAAATGCAATAGTTGTTTTTGATGGCGACCTGCAACAAAAATTATATCGCAAACAGATGGTTTCAAGACTATTGAGCGATGCTATAAATTCGGACCTTCTTGAAGTACGCTATCGCCCTACTGCTGATTTGCAAAAAGGTATATTTAGCCGTGCAGAATTATATATGCGACTTTTATCTGCTGATTTAGGTGTAATAAGTTCCGCTGAATTAATTTCAGCCGCCGAGGACAGCGGTCAAATTTGTGCCCTTAACAGTTATGCGATTGATAAGGTCTGCAAACAAATCAGAAGCTTACTAGATGCGGAAATTGATTTTGAATCTATCGCTGTTCCTATTTCACCTATACAATTTTTGCAGGACAGATTTTTGGACGATATGAAAGAAATGCTTGAACAATATCAAATTCCTCCGCATAAGCTTGCATTTGAAATTACGGAAAGCATACTTATAAATTCATTCAGTAAGGTTAATATTACAATGCAGGAACTTGCTGAACTCGGAATAGAATTGATTTTAAATGAGTTTGGTACAGGATATTCAGGGATTAATAATATACTTGACCTGCCTGTAGATGTACTTAAATTAGAAAAAATGTTTGTTTGTCAGCTTGAAACTAACCCACGCAGCGGCATTTTGATTGAAGGTTTAATACAAATTGCACATAAGCTTGGTATGAAATTAATTGCAGAAGGTGTAGAAACCGAAAATCAGTTTAATCTTCTTAAAGAATATAACTGTCGTTATGAACAAGGTTTTTATTATTCTCCTACAGTGGACGAAAATCAACTTTTGGAAATGCTCGGAAAACCATTTGCATAAATTAAAAGGTTCAAAACGGAAGAAATTATCTTCGTTTTGAACCTTTTTACGATTGTATGCTTTTGGATTTTGAGGTTTTCGTGTTACCGGATTAATTGCCCCCCATGTTCCTCGCCTTGCAAGATTTAATTCTCGTTGTTGTTTTTTGCTCAGTTTTTTGATTGCAGTTACTTTTTTCATAACATAACATCTCCTTTTATATTGAATGGTTTTATT
>JAVVRS010000195.1:0-3296 GCA_036654595.1 Oscillospiraceae bacterium
CAAGTTGTAAAACTTATTTTCTTTAAATGTTCTCTCATCTTATCTTTAAGCAAAAAAATTTCAAAACCATGGCTTAACCCTCAATCTCGTTGCCTCGGGGCGGCACAATGCGGTCTTCGACCGCCGGCGGCACCGCCGCCGCAAGGGCAAAGCCCCTGCGGGGGCTTTGCCCTTGATTGTGCCGCCCCGGCAACTAAGTCCGAGGAATAGGCAAAAATCAAGCTCTCCACACACAATGCAGAGAGCCGGATTTTATAACTATGTTTAAATAAACTATTGTTCAAATTATTAAAATCTGAATGAATAGTATCTGCCACAGCTATGACCATAGCGTTTCCCTGTGCCATCATGTTTTGGAACTCCACCGGTTGGACAGTTTTCCAAATCAGCACATTTTCCATTGTTTAAGCAAACACCGTTGTTTACACAGGTTTGATTACCATTAGGGCAAACATATGTTGTTTCAACTTGGACATTTTTTCCATGCCCACCACCGTGAGCAAAACCTATTACAGAACCTGCCGCAATTGTTGCAACCATCATACCAACTATAATCAGTTTCTTTGAAAATGATTTTTTCATTGTGAACACCTCCGTTTTAAGTTGAGTTTTAAACAGTATTTCAGATTTCATTTCTACCGTTCATTGCTCTCGTTAAGGTTATTTCATCAGCATATTCAAGATTACCACCAACCGGAATACCGAATGCAAGTCTTGTAACTTTAACTCCCATAGGTTTAAGCAATCTTGAAATATACATAGCAGTAGCTTCACCTTCAACAGTAGGGTCTGTTGCCATAATAACCTCAGCAGTATTATTTTCTGCAATTACCGCAAGTAATTCTTTTACATATAATTGTTCCGGTCCTATTCCGTCCATTGGAGAAATAAGCCCATGTAAAACATGATATTTTCCTTTATATTCTCTTGTACGTTCAATGGCAATTACGTCCCGAGGAGTTTCCACCACACAGATAACACTTTTATCACGAGCTTCATCTGCACATATAGAACATAATTCTTGGTCGGTAAGGTTTTGACATCTTGGGCATTTCTTAATATTATCATGAGCAAACATTATAGCATCTGCAAAGCTTTGAGCTTTTTCCCTTGGCATATTAAGAACATGGAAAGCCAGTCTTTGTGCTGACTTTTTACCAATACCCGGCAGACGTTCAAACTGTTCAATCAGCTTCGTAAGAGGTACAGCATCATATCCCATGATATTTTAGAACAATCCCGGAATACTGATACCACCTGTAATTTTTTCCATAGCTTCTGAGGTTGTTTCTTCTACAATTTTGATACATTCATTAA
This sequence comes from Oscillospiraceae bacterium, assembly GCA_036654595.1. Lineage (GTDB taxonomy): Bacteria > Bacillota > Clostridia > Oscillospirales > Ruminococcaceae > RGIG7389. The sequence goes on from JAVVRS010000195.1 coordinate 1,318, forward strand.
CAGCAACAATAACTAAGTCCTGCAACATATCCAAATCATCTGCATTTACAACTTCCGGTTTAATTACAAGAGATTTTATTTCTTTTTTACCGCTCATAGTACAAGTAACAGCACCGCCGCCTGAAGTAGTTACATATTCTTCAAGTTCAAGTTCGTCCTGCTTAATTTTCATTTCGTCCTGCATTTTTTGTGCTTGTTTAATCATAGCCTGCATATTATTAGGCGCTGCCTGTACACCTGTGTTTTTTGGTAATCTTGCTTTCATTTGTGTTGTTCTCCTTTAATTATTATAATCTGCCTTTGATAAGATACCCTAAAGGTTCTTATTTTATAGATAAATCAATGCTTGTTTTTTCTGCTTTGGCAATAATTTCATCTAACATATCGGCCTTTGGTTCCACAATTTTATATTTTTCACTGCGGTATGGGCCCAGACGATGTTTTTTGCCTGTGACCTCTATAATAGCTTCATGCAATGATTTTTTAGCAAAATCATTGGTGCGTATCAGGTTGGTAAAAAACTCATCTTTTGATTCTATCAATACAATATCTTCATGTAAATATGCACCTGAATTTACCAATGCACCATACAATGCCGCATTTTTCTTTTGAAGTGCATTTAAAACCTCACTCCATTTGGTAAAAGGAACTATTTCGGTGCGATTTTCTATTGGTTTATCTTGATAGATTGGTATATCCTCCTGCTGTGCTGATGTGGCTTGTGTATTTTCGCCGCCGTTTTGCTGCGGCACAAATTTAACTTTGCCTAATTTAATCTGTGTTTCAAGCTTATCCAGTCTTGTAACAATAGCTGTAAGTGAACTGTCAAGGTTTATATCCGACATTCGTATAATACCCATTTCAAGGCTTGTACGAGGCTTTGTGCTGCGTGAAATACTATTTAAAGTTTCTTGCAGTACAGTCATACAATACATAATATGTGCCATTGAATATCGTTTCATCTGTTTATCCAACAGTTCTGCCTGTTCGGGTAAAACATCAAGCACTTTACTATTTCCTCCTGCTGCTTTAAGAAGCATCAGATTACGGTAATGTCCCAGAAGCTGTCCCGTAAGGGCAGGGTAATCAACTGAACTTTTTCCGACTTTATCAATCAATTTGATTGCTGCCGCAATATCTCCGTCCAAGACGGCATCTGCCATTTTAAATAGTGTTTCCGAGGTCATAAGTCCTGCTGCATCAGCAACAATCTCCATAGTTATATGGTTATTGTATGAACGGCAAACGTCCAACAAAGACAACGCATCTCTCATTCCGCCTTCGGAAAGTTTAGCAATCAAAAAGCCTGCGTCCGGTTCAAGTTCTATTCCCTCAAGCAAACTGACTTCACTCAAATGCTCCGCTATCAAAGCGGTATCAATACGTTTAAAATCAAATCTCTGACATCTTGAAATGATTGTTGCCGGAATTTTATGCACTTCGGTAGTTGCAAGAATAAAGATAACGTGCTCAGGCGGTTCCTCCATAATTTTAAGCAAAGCATTAAATGCTCCTGTGCTCAACATATGAACTTCATCTATGATATACACACGATACTTACATATTGCCGGTGTAAACTGGGCTTCTTCACGAAGCTGACGGATATTATCCACTCCGTTATTACTTGCGGCATCAAGTTCTGTAATATCAAGCATTGAACCGTCATCAATCCCCATACAAATTTCACACTCACCACATGGATTTCCATCGGTTTGATTTGGGCAATTGACTGCTTTTGCTATGATTTTTGAACAACTGGTTTTACCTGTTCCTCTTGAACCGGTAAATAAATACGCATGAGTCTGATGACCCTGCGATATCTCATTTTTCAGAGTTTGAGAGATATGCTGTTGACCGACAACTTCATCAAAATCCTTTGGCCGGTACTTGCGATACAACGCTTGAACCATTACTCCCAGCCTCCTTTGCTTATGAAGTCAACCCTGACAATAAAATCTCTCGCTCGGCAAAATACAACA
>JAVVRS010000196.1:0-1072 GCA_036654595.1 Oscillospiraceae bacterium
AGCACACAGCAGTAAAGAAACTTTATATTTTGCAAACAGAGGCGGCAGACATTCTTCTTTAAGCAACCAAAACGGTAAACCTGTGGAAGCTAACTCATTGGACAATGTTTTGCAAGGTAAACCGATTACATTTATTAATATGGATATTGAAGGTGCCGAAAAAGAGGCGATTATTGGTTGTTCACAGATTATACATAAATATCGACCTAAAATGCTGATTGCAGCATATCATAGAACAGAAGATATATTTGAATTGCCATTACAAATATCTGAAATTGCAGGTGAGTACAGTTTTTATTTCAGACATTACCAATATATCCCTGCTTGGGACGTTAATTTATATTGCATACCTAAAAAGTAGGAACAATCCTGTAGTTTTAATGCTACAGGATTGTTTTTTTAGCGTTTTGATTGACATAAACAGAGAATATATGGTATAATTTTCAATAAATAGTTTCGCTAAATGCAGATTTAGCGAAACTGAGGGGAGCACAAAATGAAACAGACCATTTTACACGATTGTCCTGCATTATTAAAGGATTTCCTGTTCTATATGGAAACTATTAAAGGTCGTTCCGGTAAAACAGTTGAAGCATATTATATTGACATTAGAATGTTTTTACGTTACATTAAAATTATTCGTACCGATATCAACCTGCTTAAAGAATTTGATGAGATTAAAATTGCTGATGTCACTCCGGATACTATATGTAGCGTCAAACTGTCCGATGCCTATGAATTTCTTAACTTCACCTTAGAAACCAGAAAAAACAATCCTAACACACGTTCACGCAAAGTTTCAAGCATAAAGTCATTTTATAGTTATATTACCTCAAAAACGGCTTTACTTAAAGAAAATCCTATAAAAGACTTAGAAGTCCCTCGTATAAGAAAAACTGTACCTAAATATCTCAGTTTAGAACAAAGTATCAATCTTATAACACACGTTGATACAAAATTTTCAGAAAGAGATTATTGTATTATTACTTTATTTTTAAATTGTGGTATGCGTGTATCTGAACTTTGCGGAATTAACCTGTCAGACATCAGTTATAGTGATAAACGCTTGAAA
>JAVVRS010000196.1:1082-3287 GCA_036654595.1 Oscillospiraceae bacterium
ATTACTCGGCAAAGGCAATAAAGAGCGAATTATATATCTGAATGATATTTCAATAGAAGCTATCACTTCATATTTACCACAACGTATAAATAAACGCTCTCAGCCAAAAGGCGATAATAAAAATGCACTTTTTCTTTCGCAAAATGGTACCAGACTTACATCAAGACGTATTGAACAAATTGTCAAACAATGTCTTGCACTTGCAGGGCTTGATGGCATGGGATTTTCTCCGCATAAGCTTCGCCATACCGCCGCAACATTAATGTATCAGCATGGAGGTGTTGATATAAGAATATTGCAAAAAATTCTTGGGCACGAAAGTCTTGGAACAACAGAAATTTATACTCATGTTTCTGATACCCAGATGCAAAAAGCTTCAACCTCCTCTCCCCTTTCTAAAATTTCAAGAAGAATGAATAACACTAAAAAAAATAATGAAAATGAATAGGTATGTATTATAATGAATAAAAACCAATCTGCACTTAAAATTATAGAACAGCTTGAAAAAAAATATCCGGACGCCACCTGCTCCTTAGAATATCATAAAGATAAACCATACGAACTGCTAATTGCAACAAGATTATCTGCACAATGTACCGATTTAAGGGTAAATATTGTTACTAAACCATTGTTTGAACGCTACACCACATTACAGCAAATAGCCGAAGCCTCATTAAGCGATGTTGAAGATATAATTAAATCTTGTGGTCTTTATAAAGTAAAAGCAAAGGATACCATTGCAATGTGTAAAATGCTGCAAGAAGAATACCATGGTGTTTTGCCCGATAGCATTGATGAGCTCACCAAGCTGCCCGGGATTGGAAGAAAAACAGCAAATCTTATTGTAGGTGATATCTATCACAAACCTGCTATTGTTTGCGACACTCACTGTATAAGAATTACAAATTTACTGGGTCTGACTATAGGTACCAGTCCGCTGTCGGTGGAAAAACAACTGCGAGAAATTCTTCCTCCGGAGAAGTCAAATGATTTTTGTCATCGTATGGTTTTGCATGGCAGAGAAACCTGTGTAGCTAATCGTCCTAAATGTCATGCTTGCTGTGTTAACTTATTCTGCGAGAATTGGCTGAATAAATAGATTGTTTTGCAGATGAATTTTTTGTTAAAAAGCACCAATACTATCTTTAAGTAGATTTATTTAAGGGTGTGATTTTATCAGAATACCTGCTCACATAGGGCTAATTCCCGATGGAAACAGACGCTGGGCAAACAGCCATGGGCTTGAAAAACAATTTGGATATCAGCATGGACTAAACCCGGGATTACAGGCACTGAAGCTTGCACAGGAATATAAAATAAAAGAGCTTACCTACTATGGTTTTACCGCTGATAATTGCAAACGACCAACTGCACAAATCAAAGCATTTTCAGATGCTTGTGTTGAAGCTGTCGAAATGATTGCGAATGAAAATGTATCTTTACTCGTAGTTGGTAACACAAATTCTGTATATTTTCCTAAAGAATTATTGCAATATACAACAAGAAAAGATATGAACGGCGGCGGTATCAAGGTGAATTTTCTTGTCAATTACGGTTGGGAATGGGACTTAGCTAACTATTCAATTGATGGATTGCAATCGCATGATGTATCCAGAATAGATATGATAATACGTTGGGGTGGCATGAGAAGACTGTCGGGACTTTTACCTGTGCAGTCTGTTTATGCTGATTTTTTTATTATAGATAAGCTATGGCCTGATTTTTCTCCGCAAGATTTTCATGATGCAATAGCTTGGTATCAAGAACAAGATGTTACTCTGGGAGGATAAGTAGCTAATTTTACAGAATAACTATACAAAAAAATGACTATTGTCTAAAATACAATAGTCATTTTTTTAAGCTAATTTAATTAAATGAAAAATTCAGCTTCTTTTCTGTTTCCACATTTTTCCCTAAAAGATTTTTCCACATGAGCCAACATTGCAGCATCTAAATGTCTTGCTTTATTAGGGCAAATTTCAATGCAACGCATACATGAAATACAGATTTCTGTTTGCGTTTGATTTGGGTGGTCTTTCGGAATAGCTCCTACCGGACATTTTTCCGCACACAAACCGCAGCCTTCACAGGCATCTGTAGTAAGAGGCTTAAAGGGAACACCTTTATATTCAATATAGTTTTCATTTCCATTTACTTTTAGTTTTGAAAGAGCAGAAATATCTTCAGTGGAAGCTAATTTTTGTT
>JAVVRS010000197.1:0-3154 GCA_036654595.1 Oscillospiraceae bacterium
CCCCCGTCTTCGCTGTTTTGCCCCAACGCGCAAAAACTGTTGTGGGTTTGCCTTTGGAAAACCCACTACATGCGGCGGCAACGATAAGCGTAAGGCTTAGTCTATTCTTTAATATATAGACTAAAAACAAAACAGTAAGGTTCTACTCTAAAATATAAATATCTACATTTTTTCTACCGTTTAAACAGCTTTCCACAAATGTTTCATAATATAAATCCACATTAATAACGCCATCCATTAATCCTGTACCGGTATCAGCAGCAATAGCACAGCCATATACAAAACTACCATCAGGTGAAGTAATATACATTTTAGTACCATATGGAATATGATGTGGATTAACTGCTACATAACCGGCTGATAAAGTTTTACCACTTGCCCCCCATGCACCTCTGCCGGCATTATAACCGGTAGCTACTTGGTCAGTAAGTTTTTCTTTGTAATGCAGTGGTACACCATTCGCATCGGTTGAAACATTAAAATTCAGCGGTGATACAGGGGTATTTTCTCCGAGTAATATTTGTTTGGTTACAGGTGGGCTGATAATATTTTCACCAATCAGTTCTGCATCTTCCACCTGTCCGTCTACAGTGCGTTCTAAGTATGTCATATTTTTAATGCCATCTTGTCCACCTACAAGCAATTTACTTCTTCCCGAGCTTATCAGGCTGCTTGAGCGAGTAACGACTTCATGTGGTATTGTTTCGCTTACTGTACGAGTAACATAATCTACACGATTAAGTTTAATACTTGCATCTGAGTTTAATTCTTTATCAAGTGATGGTGTTACTATATCATCGCTGTCATATGGTACACCCAGTTTGTCAAAAACATCAGCTACTGAACCTTCAGTTATCATAGTAGCATAAGTTTTACCATCAGCACTGATTGTTACCGGAAATGCACGAGAGATATTAATTTCGGCATAACCGCCCTCCAAACCTGTAAACGCTACCTTATCGGCAGCAAGGGTAATTATTCCATTACCTTCAAGTATCTCATTGTAATTGTCATTGAAGGTGTATCTTAAAATAGATTGCTCATTGTCACGAATAACAACAGCATTGGTTCTGGTTGTAACATTTACAACACAAAATCCTATTGCCAGTGACAGCATTGCAACAGCAAATATCCTTGCAGAAATCACTTCACCTACTGCACAGATAATGTTTTTAAGCCTTGGCATTCAAAATTTCTCCTTAATTGACCGTTAACTAATTCGTTCTGTTAATATTGGTTTTAGTTAAGCGGTGAGTTTATTACGGCTATTATAAAGCCTACATTCTCCCACTGATTAGAGTATGTAAGCTTATTTTGCCAAACTTTATGACATTATATTCAACAATCTTCAGTGTGTCAATTATTTTTCTTTCTTTAAATTGCACCATTTTTTGGTAATTGGCTGTACTCTCACACTATTTACTCAACATTGTGCACAAATAAACTTTTATTTAACCCCTGTTTTTCCACTTTTTGTAGGAAAAGCTTACCAAAATTTCACTTGTTACCTCTTGTGTTTACTTTTAGCAATAATTGTTCGATTTATACAGGTTTTATAGATATTATGCACATAAAATCTACTATATAATAAAGTTTGTAAAGTTATTGCTTTTCTCTCACAATTCCTTTTATTATCATCTATTCTTACATTGTGCTATCATTTAACCGGGGCGGCACAATGCGGCATTTCATGCCGCCGGCGGTTTCACCGCCGCAAGGGCGACCTGCGGGTCGCCCTTAATTGTGCCGCCCCGGTTAAATTCCACTACAATTTTCACACACCACAAAACGTATTAAATTTTTTGCACCATTTAAGCGGCGATTTATCGCAGATACAAAAAAGAGCCTGCCGTAAATTGCGGCAAGCTCTGATTTTTTTTGATAAAGAAAATATAATTATCTCTTAGAGAACTGTGGTGCACGACGTGCAGCCTTAAGACCGTATTTTTTACGTTCTTTCATTCTTGGGTCACGAGTCAGGAAGCCGGCTTTTTTGAGTACAGGACGAACATCTTCATCTTGTTTCAACAATGCACGGGAAATGCCGTGTCTGATAGCGCCTGCTTGACCGGAAACTCCGCCGCCGGAAACAGTACAAATTACATCGTATTTACCGATTGTATCTGTAAGATTAAGTGGTTGACGAACAATAAGTTTTAATGTTTCCAATCCAAAATAATCGTCAATATCTCTCTTATTGATTGTAATAGCTCCTGTACCCGGATATAATCTTACACGAGAAACAGATTGTTTTCTTCTGCCGGTGCCATATAGATATGGTTGTTTACTTTCGTACATGATATTATAAGCTCCTTCCTAATTAAAATGTCAGCAGTTCTGGCATTTGTGCTGCATGAGTATGTTCAGCACCTGCAAAAACTCTGCAACGTGTCATTGCTTTACGTCCGATTGTTGTATCAGGAATCATACCTTTTACAGCAAGCATCATAGCAAATTCAGGTTTTTCTTCCATTAATTTGCTATATTTAACTTCTTTTAAACCGCCTACCCAACCGGTATGACGATAATAAGTTTTTTGTTCAAGTTTTTTACCTGTTAATACAGCTTGTGCTGCATTAATAATAATTACATGATCACCGCAATCAACATGTGGTGCAAAGGTTGGTTTGTGTTTGCCACGCAATATAGTTGCTGCTTTTACGGCAGTTTTACCAAGTGGTTTACCTGCTGCATCAATTACATACCATTTGCGTACAACTGTGTTTGGATTTGGCATAGTAGTAGACATCTTTTATTCCTCCTGTAATGTAGTTTATTTTTTATCTATTTGTTTAACCATAAACATTCGGTAATTTATTTATATTAACAAGTGCGGTTAAATCAGCAAGTATTATTATATGAGTTCCCAAGTCAAATGTCAACACTTTTTTATAACTTTTTTAATTTACAAACTAAGTGCTTTAATTTACTCTTGTTTTCGTTCATTTACTCTTATTTACTTAAAAGGCAAATTACACACTACCATTTACATTTAACCAATTTAAAGCCTTCATTTGCCACCGAGTATTCTTTCTCTTACCCGCCATGAGGAATTTCGTACTTGCCGGGCGGCACAATGCGGCACTGCTGTGCCGCAGGCGGCTTCGCCGCCGCAAGGGCGACCAAAGGTCGCCCGTGTTTGTGCCGCCCGAGA
>JAVVRS010000198.1:0-3101 GCA_036654595.1 Oscillospiraceae bacterium
ATTGTAGGTATACCTTTTATACCCAAAGCACCATTGGTAATTGTTTGTGCATTGGTAAAGACAATACGAATAATTTCGGAGAAGCCAAGTGTTGCAATTGCCAAATAGTCACCCTTTAATCTAAGCACCGGAGCACCTATTAAAAAAGCAAAAAATGCCGCAATTATCCCGCCTAAAATCAATGCCACTATAAATGGCATCTCTATATTTGCAATTGCCGGATTCATTGGGGATATGTAGAAAACATTTGCACGTTGAGCCACCGGTACAGTAAATATAGCAACAGTATATGCACCAATCGCCATAAAACCGGCTTGACCCAATGAAAACATACCTGTAAATCCATTTACAAGATTTAAAGACAATCCCATTATTGTATATACAGCACAAAGGCTGAGTATTCTTCTTAGATATGAATTAACATTGTCGTTCAAAAAATTGATGCCAATCAGCAAAACAGCTAAAAGCAGGATAGTTAGGACAATGTTTCTTTTTTTTGTATTAACATTTGTCATATTATCACACCTTTTCTGTAATTTTTTCTCCAAGTAAGCCTGTTGGTCTTACTAAAAGAATAACTATCAACAATACAAAAGCGAATGCATCTCTGTAGCCCGAAAGCTGAGGTAAAAATGCTACAAGCATAATTTCGCCTAAACCAAGTACAAATCCGCCCAACATTGCACCGGGAATATTACCTATACCACCGATTACTGCGGCAATAAAGCATTTAAGTCCCGGCATAACCCCCATCATTGGTTGAACCTGTGGGTATTTAACGCCCCACAAAATAGCCCCAACGGCGGCAAGTCCGGAGCCGATAGCAAAGGTATATGCAATTACTCTGTCAATTTTAATTCCCATAATACGAGCGATTTCATAATCCTTTGAAACTGCACGCATTGCCATGCCCAGTTTTGTTTTGTTTATAATAAATAAAAGAAACGCTCCCATTGCGAGTGTAACAACCGGAATAATAATCGTTACATATTGAATTGTTACCGAGCCAATCTGCATTGTTTCAGCAGCTCTGCCAATTGTAGGGAACGCTCTTGGTCTTCCCGAAAATAAATATGTAGCAAGGTTTTCTAACAAATAAGAAACACCGATTGCTGAAATTAAAATAGAAGTTTTGGGTGCATCTCTCAATGGACTATATGCACATTTTTCAATTAAAACACCCAGTAAAGCTGTTATTAACACTGTTAAAATTATAGTGATGTACCATGGTATATTGAATACTGCGACACCGAAAACCATAAAATAGGCTGCCATCATAAAAATGTCGCCATGTGCAAAGTTAATCAGTCTAAGGATTCCATATACCATCGTATATCCAATAGCAATAAGTGCATATAAGCTACCTACAGATATGCCATTTGCCATATGCTGAAAGAACGTAGCTAAATCCATGGTCATATTCATAACACCCCAAAATCTTTAAGTTTTTACCTTTATATCTCTGCCCACACATTACGGTCTAAAAATCCGTCATTTCACCAATTCATTTTGTATATAAACATGTGCTTCTCCCCAAAAGAAAGAAGCACACATTAAATACACATCTAACATTGTGAACTTAAATAAAGCTGATTGTTGGCTTATGCCATTGCAATAACTGTTACTTATCAATAACTACAGTCTTAACAAATTGGAATTTGCCATCTTTTACTTGTTTTACTACAGCAGAATTTTTTACAGCATCGCCGTTTTCGCCGATGGTGATAAGACCTGCTGCACCTTCAAGGTCTTTGATGTTTTTAAGGGCTTCCGTAATAGCTGCCGGGTCGGTGCTGCCTGCGGCTTCAATTGCCTTGTAAACCGTAAGATAAGCATCATGTCCGAGTGCTGTGATGGAAGAAAGCTCTTTGCCTGTAGCTTTGTCGTTGTACTTAGCGATAAAGTCCTTAGCAACCTGTGTTTGCGGGTCATTTGCATCAAAGAATGTCGTAAACGACGCACCTTCAACATCTGCTCCGCCAACCTGTAGGAACTCATCTGTTTCCCATGTATCTCCACCTAAAAATGGGATTTGAATGTTTTGTTTTCTTGCCTGGCTAATCATCATTGCACCTTCGGTATAGTTACCCGGAGCAAAGATTACATCAGGTTTTTTGCTTGCAACCGAGGTGATTTGACTGTTAAAGTCTTGGTCACCGAGGTTGTAGTCAGCCATAGCTACGATACAATTTTCATCGCCTGTACGTTCTTTGAATGCTTCGATAAAGAAGTTGATTAAACCTACAGAGTAGTCATTGGAGGCTTCTCTGATGATACCTGCTGTTCTGGCACCAAGTGTATCATACACATAGTTTGCCATAACGGTACCTTGGAACGGATCCAAGAAACAAACTCTGAAGTAATAATCATTTCCCTGTGTTACCATTGGGTTTGTTGCTGTAGCGGCAACTGTTGGGATTTTGTTTGTTTTGATTAAATCTCCTGCTGAAATACAGAAACTTGAACCATATGAACCGAGTATTGCAACAACTTTTTCTTTTTCGATAAGTCGTGCAACAGCGGTAGCCGCTTCTGCTTTGTCCGATTTATTATCGACAACAACGAGCTCAATTTTTTTACCTAAAACTTCCGGATACATTTCATTGGCAATTTTAAATCCTTGTAATTCGAGTTCGCCTGCACCTGCGTTACTTCCTGTCAGTGGTTCAAACACACCGATTCTAATAACGTCTGATGCTGCTGCAGTAGTTCCATCAGTTGCTTCTGCGGGATTTTCCGGAGCAGATTGCTCAGGTTTAGAGCCGCAGCCCGCCAAAGATGTAACCGCCAATGCCAGACAAAGTGTTAATGCGACCAGTTTTTTCATAATAGTAAAGTCCCCCTTTTCATAATCGTTTTACTTTTTAACCGGATTAACTTTGCAAAAATTCACAAAATTTCACAGCTAAATCATTAAACCGCATTGCAAGAAATAGAACCAAACACCCCCATGTTGATACTATTAAGCAGCAGGTTTTTCAGCAGGAGCAGCAGCGTCAGCAGCAGGAGCAGCAGCGTCTGTTTTAGCAGCGTCAGCAGGAGCAGCAGCGTCAGCAGCAGGAGCAGCAGCGTCAGCAGGTTTTGCTTCGTCAGCAGGTTTT
>JAVVRS010000199.1:0-3080 GCA_036654595.1 Oscillospiraceae bacterium
AACCCACCGCCTTAGAGGCGGGAGATATCTTGTTTTAGTTATAAATTAATCTTATGAGTAAGCAGAGCAGGTTAATTCTACATATTTATATATAGTTGAAAAATTCTTGTAACACTGTAGTTTTTTTGTTACAATGAGAATATTATTACATTCTCATAAAAATCAGGAGGTGTTCTTATTCAAAAAAAAGATTTACAAAGATATTCGGCAATGGCTGATTTTATAGCGGAATTACTTGGTTCTGATGCAGAAGTTGTTGTATATGATATTGATGTAAAGGCGGTAGCATATATAGTAAATGCATTGGAAGATACAGTAATCGGTATGTCTATGGGTGAACCTGAAACTATATTTTTAGAGCAAAAAACAGCTGAAAAACAAGCCTATGTTGTAAACTACAGAGCATTATCAAAAGCAAAACATAAAATGAAATCCGCAACATTTTTTTTGCATGACAATGAAAATAAGTTATCGGCAATGCTTACTGCAAATATTAGAGTTGACAAATATATTGAACTCAGAGAAATGATAAATGTTTTAATAAGAGGACAGCGTCCTGATGAAACAGATTGGGAAGACAATTTGTTTTATAAAAAAGATGCAACATTTTTGGAACTTGTACAGAAAGCTATTATGGACGAATTAGGTAAGTATACAGCAGCACCAAACAGACTGTCATACAGTGAACGTATGCAGCTTATAGAAGCATTAAACAGAAAAGGAGTGTTTACTGTAAAAGGTTCAGTAACAGAACTGGCACGACTGATGGATACGACAGAAACAAGTGTGTATCGTTATCTTAATAAGCTGGGACAAGAATAGCGGAGGATTTATGAAAGATAAACAAGCATTAAGATTTAAACGTATATATATTGAAATTTCAAATAAATGCAATCTAAATTGTCATTTTTGTTCACCAATTACAAAACCTATTCGCACCATGACAGCAGAAGAATTTTTGTATATTGCAGGTCAACTTAAAGGCTTTACAGAACATCTCTATCTTCATATTAAAGGTGAACCTCTTTTGCACCCGCAATTTAGGGAAATATTGAATATTTGCGAGCAATTTGGATTTATGGTAAATATAACCACGAATGGCACGTTGTTAGAAAAACAAAACAGTATTTTGCTGCAAAATTCAGCAGTCCGTCAGGTGAACATCTCGGTACACAGCTTTGATGAACAGCCGGAAACATATCGTAAAAATTATCTTGATAAAATTGCAGGGTTTGGCAAAGCAGCAAAAGAACAAGGCAGACCCTATATCTCGTATCGTATGTGGAATGGTGCTAAAGGTGAAATGATTGATATAAAAAGTCTTGACCATCTTTGCAAAATAGCTGAAATTATTTCACCGCAAACAGAATTACCCACTGTAATGCCAAAACGACGCAGTGCAAAGCTTGCTGAAAATGTTTTTGTAAGCTGGGAGGAAGAATTTGTATGGCCATCACTTAGCCATAATATTTACTCTGATAAAGGACATTGCCTTGGTGCTAAAACTATGATAGGGATACTGTGTGATGGAACGGTAGTACCATGTTGTCTTGACAGCGACGGGAGTGTACCGCTTGGCAATATATTTACTCAACCATTTTCGGAAATTGTATTATCTGCACGTTTACAAAAGATGGCTGATAATTTTGCAAATGGTATTGTAAGTGAAGAATTATGTAGACGTTGCAGTTATCGTGCCAGATTTGATTAAGGCGTGTACCTCTCGGGCACCGCAGTGCTGCCTTCGGCAGCCATTGCCGCTTTGCGGCAATGTCGGAGGCTTGAGCTCTGCCAAGCCTCCGACTGCGGTGCCCGAGAGGCGGCTTGCAATTAACGGTGAGTAAGATGCTTAATTTGGGGTTTTAAGCGGCTTAAATAGATTGACACCGCTACTTTTTTGTGATACCATATTACTACGCTAAAGCGAATTGGACTTACAGAGGTGTTTATAATGAGAATTTATGATAAAATCACTCCCGAGGGTACTAAAGATGTATTGTTTGAACAATGTGAAGCTAAACGTCGTGTTGGACGTAAGCTGTCAAAATTTTTCAGAAATCGTGGCTTTGATGAAGTAATGACACCCGGTTTGGAATTTTATGATGTATTTTATTCCAATGCAACATATTTTCCACAGGAAACAATGTACAAACTTACGGACAGTAAAAGCAGATTGTTAGTAATGCGTCCTGATTGTACCATTCCTATTGCAAGACTTACAGGGACAAGACTGTCGGGTTTGCCTAAACCAATAAGATTATATTATGACCAAAATATTTATAGAAATAATCCTACAATGAAAGGCTCAAGTGATGAGCAAAGTCAAATGGGTGTTGAACTTATTGGTGTTAGTTCACTTAAAGCCGATTTAGAGGTTTTGGAGCTTGCAGCAAGCAGTTTAGAACTATGTGGAATAGAAAATTTTCGTTTGGAGATATGTCATATAGGCTTTTTTAAAGCATTGATGGAAAATCTTGTAACAGACAGCAGAACAAAAGAACTGGTGCGTGAGTTGGTAGAAGCTAAGAATTATGCAGCTTTAGGTGATGCTTTAAGCAATGTAAAACCATGTCCGGCGGTGGAAGCACTTAAAAAATTACCGGGACTGTTTGGCACAGCAGAGGTGATTGAGCAAGCGGCAACACTGATTGATGATAGGAATGTAGCCGGTATTTTAGAAGATTTAGCAACTACATATAAACATTTGCAGGCACTTGGTTTAGGTGATAAGGTTATTGTTGATTTAGGGCTTGTTAATCAAGCTGAGTATTATACGGGTATTATTTTCAGAGGTTATGTTGCAGGCATTGGTGAACCGGTTTTGTCAGGCGGACGATATGACAGCTTGATGGGTGATTTTGGTGATGGTCAAGCAGCAACAGGCTTTGCAGTAAATGTAGACTTGGTTTCTCGTGTGTTGCTGGAGCAGGGTAATATTATGATGCCTAAAACAGAGGTGCTTGTGTATGCAGCCAAAGAATACAGTACTAAGGCATTCAAAGAAATTGCACAGCTTACCGAACAGGGTATACGTTGTGAATACAGTGTGTTTAACACATTGGAACAAAGCAAACAATATG
>JAVVRS010000200.1:0-3069 GCA_036654595.1 Oscillospiraceae bacterium
GAGGAATAAGCCGATGAAAGCAAAACATGCAGCCTATCCATATGTTGTCTGGATGATTATTTTTATAGTTTTACCGTTGGGTTTAATAGTTTATTTTGCAATGACTGACCCAAGCGGAGCATTTACTGTAGCGAATATTGCACAAGCAGGAAAATATTTTCCCGTATTGATGCGTTCATTATGGTTGGCAGCAATATCCACGGTGCTTTGCTTAGTACTTGGATATCCGATATCTTATATTATGTCACGAAGTAAAGGTGTAAGCAGCAGAACATTAATGATGCTTATTATGTTGCCGATGTGGATGAACTTTTTGCTAAGAACCTATGCTTGGATGACAATTTTAGAAAACAACGGTATAATCAATCAAATATTGGGTTTCTTTGGTTTAGGACCGCTCAGTATGATTAATACACAGGGTGCTGTAGTTTTAGGTATGGTTTATAACTATATACCCTTTATGATTTTACCGCTTCACTCTGTTATGCTGAAAATTAACAATGATGTTATTGAAGCGGCACAAGATTTAGGTGCAAGTCCTATAAGTGTATTCAGTAGAATTGTTTTTCCGCTTAGTATGCCGGGTGTAAGAACAGGTATAACCATGGTGTTTGTACCTGCGGTTTCAACCTTTGTTATATCTCAAATGTTAGGTGGAGGAACCAATCAACTAATTGGGGATATAATTGAACTGCAATTTTTAGGCAATGCATATAATCCACAGCTTGGGTCTGCTATTTCATTGGTATTGATGGTACTTGTACTTCTCTGTATGAGTCTTACAGGTTTCTTCAACGATGATATGGAGGACAGCTTGATATGAAGAAAAAAAATTGGCTTTCAAGCTCCTATATCGGCTTATTTATGGCGTTTTTATATGCACCTATCATGGTGCTTATAATCTATTCATTTAACGATGCAAAGGGTAGAACATTTACTACCTTTACTACAAAATGGTATGTTGAATTGCTGCATAACAGTGCTGTTATTGATGCGTTGATGACGACCCTTACTGTTGCACTTATTTCATCTGTGATAGCGTGTATCATTGGTACCGCAGCGGCAATCGGACTTGATAAAATGCACAAAAAAACAAAAGGTATTATTATGAATTTTACCTACCTGCCAATTATTAACCCGGAAATAATTACAGGGGTTGCATTTATGCTGTTGTTCGTTGCAGCAAGAGGAATACTCACAGCAATCAATGCTAAAACAGGTGCGAACCTACAGTTTCAGTTTGGATTGGGTACATTATGCCTTGCACATATAACATTTAATATTCCTTATGTAATACTCAATGTTATGCCAAAACTGCGTCAAATGGATCATTCAATTGTTGAAGCAGCTATGGATTTGGGTTGCAGCCCAAGACAGGCATTCTTTAAAGTAGCTATACATGAAATTAAACCCGGTATTATTGCAGGCTTTTTAATGGCGTTAACCTTCTCTATAGATGATTTTATTATAAGTTACTTTACAACAGGCACGAAACATCAGCCGTTATCGGTTCTGATTTATTCAATGACCAAAAAACGTGTCAGCCCCGAAATTAACGCATTGTCAACAGTAATGTTTGTAATTGTACTGTCGGTATTGCTGCTGTCCAACATTTATGGACTTAGAAAAGAAAAACAACTTAAAACAAAACGAAAAGGAGGCGGTTCATTTTGAAAAAATTAACCTCATTAATACTTGCTATGATTACTATGTTTGCTTGTGCAGTACCTGCTTTTGCAGAAGATACAGCTCAAATACAAGAAACTGCTCCGTCACAGAAACAAGACTATGATACAGCTTATTATGAACAATTTAAAGGCAAGGAATTAGAACTCAATGTGTACAACTGGGGTGAATATATCTCCAATGGTGAAGATAATTCTATGGACGTAAACAAAGAGTTTGAAGCCCTTACCGGAATTAAAGTGAATTACACCACCTTTGATACAAATGAATCTATGTATGCCAAACTGAAAAGCGGTGCTAATTCTTATGATGTGGTTATTCCATCAGATTATATGGTTTCACGTTTAGTTAAAGAAAATATGCTTGAACCGCTTGATTTTAAAAATATTCCCAATTTTAAAAATATTGATGAAAAATTTTTAAATCCAAGCTATGACCCCGAAAATAAATTCTCAGTACCATATACTTTTGGAACGGTTGGAATAATTTACAATAAAGATATGGTTAAAGGCGAAATAACAAGCTGGGACAGCTTGTGGGATACTCAATATGCAGGGAAGATATTGATGTTTAAAAACCCAAGAGATGCATTTGCAATTGCATTGTTTAAATTGGGCTATAACGTAAATACTGAGGACGAAAAACAACTTCAAGAAGCGGCAGATTTACTGAAACAACAAAAATCACTTGTTCAAGCATACGTTATGGATCAGATTTTTGATAAAATGCAGGGCGGTGAAGCGGCTCTTGCTCCATATTATGCAGGTGACTTTTACACAATGAAAGAAGTAAATGACAAGCTTGAATTTTGTGTGCCTAAAGAAGGTACAAATTTGTTTGTAGATGCGGTTTGTATACCCAAAGGTGCTGCTAATAAACAAGCTGCCGAAATGTATATTAATTTCTTGAATGAACCGCAAGTAGCGGCAGCAAATATTGAATATATTTGTTATTCAACTCCTAACAAAGCAGCACTTGCTTTGCTTGATGAAGAAACAAGAAATGACCCTGTTCGCTACCCGAATACAGAACAGATGAAAAATATGCAGGCATTCACCTATCTGCCGGATAAAACCAATCTTTTGCTTGACCAACTTTGGACAGAAATTTTAAGTGATGATGCTAACTATTTTAACTGGGCTATGCCGCTTTTCCTTGTAGCGGCGGTAGTGCTTGCTGTTGTGACATTCGTTATGCGTAAAAAGAAAAAGAGATAAGTTTAGAATAAATAATAAGAGCCTACGAAAAGTTGAATTTTCGTAGGCTCTTATTTAGCGTGCGGGGCGGCACAATCAAGGGCGACCGCCGCACGGCGGTCGCCCTTGCGACGGCTGAAAGCCGTCGGCGGCCCGGAGTGCCGCATTGTGCCGCCCCCAGTTAATC
>JAVVRS010000201.1:0-3058 GCA_036654595.1 Oscillospiraceae bacterium
GCTTACTTCAAGTGCAACCTGTGCTTCTTTAAAAGATTTTGCAAGTTCTTTAATTCCGGTTACAATCGTACCTATACCTACAATAACTTTAGTATAAAATTCACTGCCTAAGGTATCTACAATGGAACGTGCCAACTTTTCAATATCTTTGCTGCTTATTCCGGTTTTTACTTCTTTTACAAGAACGATATCTTTTTCATTGATGTTAAAGACAAAATCTTTCTGCTTGTCCGGAAATAGATTTTGTATAACATCAAATGCAGAAATATCATTTGCCGAAACTATTCTTACCAGCAACACAACACGATTAACCTCTGTGTTAAAGTGCAGCTCCCGTGCTTTTACATAAATATCTCCGGGCAATGTATTTTCCAAAATAACATTCTTAATAAAATTATTACGGTCATACTTTTCATCATAGTATTGTTTTATGTTTGAAAAAGCAATTGCAATAATACTACAGAATTTTGCTGCTATTTCGTCTGTGCCTTCTACAAAAACAGCATAATCGGGTTTGCTGCGGTTACCAAACGGCTTATAAGTATATCCGTCACGCACAAAAATATCGTTGTTCTCGCTTAAATCAAGCACAAGATATTCATTGGTTTCGCCAATTCTTGTCAGGTCACTGCAAGAAATGGTTACGGCCATATTATCAACCACTCCTATAATACGGTCAATAGAATCTTTCATTTGGTGCACAATTCCCTGAAATAATCTGTTAGACATAATGAACAATTCCCTCCTCTGTCCTTTTTGGTTAAATTACTAAGTTGAAAACCATAGTCATTCTCTACATTTTACAAAATAAACAATAATAATGCAAGTGATTTTTTAATAAAACTTGTGGAAGTTCTATCATATTATCTCTTTTTTCGACAATTTTTTAAACAATCAGCCTACAGTGACATAAATTACTGCAAATTATTGTAAGATTTGTGTAGTAAACTTTACCTGCTAATTAACTTTTACCTCTTGTTTTAGCATACTGACTAATATTACAACGTAATTCTAACCAATAGTACCAATGATTTTTTTGATTTTTTACCAGTTTAAATAAATATCCTGTAATTATTATAATACATATGTAGAAATTAGACAAGAGATTTTTTCTTAAAATGTACTGTTTTCTTATTCTTTATTTAAAAAAGTGCACAAAAAAACGAGCTTGTATAAAACAAGCTCGTTAATTTTAAAAATCAATCACTTACATATGGTAAGAAAGCAATGTGTCTTGCACGTTTGATAGCTGTTGTGAGCTGTCTTTGATGACCTGCACAAGTGCCTGTTACTCTGCGAGGAACAATCTTTCCTCTGTCAGAGAGATATCTTCTCAGTCTTGGAACGTCTTTATAGTCAATATCGTGGATTCTGTCTACACAAAATGCGCAAACTTTTTTTCTGCCCTTTTTAGGACCTCCACGTCTTTCGGATCTTTCTGATCTATCGGATCTTTCCATGGTAGCTTACCTCCTTATTAAATTTACAAAATTAAAATGGTAAATCGTCCTCAGTATCAATCTCCTGAAAATCTTCCGCTGAGCCGCTTGAATACGACTGAGCCGGTTGTGGTGACACATGATTTTGTACGGGAGCTTGCTGTGTGGACATACTTGTAGCACTGCTTTTACTTTCGGTAAAGAAAGCATTATCAACAACAACCTCAACAGCTTTTCGCTTATTACCGTTTTTATCCTCGTATGAACGAGCTTGAATCGAACCTTCGATACCGATTAGTCTGCCTTTAGCGAAATATTTGCTGATAAATTCAGCATTAGCTCGCCATGCAACACAATCAATAAAGTCGGTTTGACGTTCGCCGCCTTTAGGAGCATAGGAACGGTCAACAGCTATGGAAAAGGACACAACGGACGCACCGCTCTGTGTTTGCTTTAGCTCCGGGTCTGCTGTAAGGCGTCCGATAAGGATAGCTTTGTTAAACATAATTTAAAGCACCTCTCTTATTCGCCTTTTTTGACAATCAATGAACGCAGAACGCCATCTGTAATTCTGTAATTACGGTCAAGCTCTGCCGGCAGTGAAGGTACTGATGTGAAGTTGTAGAATACATAGTATCCATCATTCTCATCGTTGATTGGGTAAGCAAGCTTACGTTTGCCCCATTCTTCTACACTGTCTAGAGTACCGTTTGCGGAAATAAGACCTGAAAACTTTTCTACAAGAGCTTTCAATCCGTCTTCACCGAGAGTTGTGCTGAGCACCATAATGGACTCGTAAGATTCTGTGAGTTTAGCCATTTTTTTACACCTCCTTTTGGACATAAGGTCCTGCAACTTTATGCAGAACAAGGAGTTACTTATCAACGCATACGCATAGTTTAATAGAGTAACAGATGGATTATAACAAATATTATTGATGTTGTCAAGTGGGTTTGCTTGTTTTTTCCGAATTTTTTCCAAAAATATAACCGAGTATACCATTAAAACAGTACACTCGGCTTTAAAAGAGATTAATCGTTTAAATATGATTTTACTAAAAGCTGTAAAAGCTCATCACGGTCTATCCGTCGAATTAAACTTCTGGCATTATTATAAGTTGTGATATAGGTTGGGTCTTCAGACAAGATGTATCCTACAATCTGATTAATAGGATTATATCCTTTCTGACTTAATGCATCATAAATTGTGGTTAAAATCTCCTTAATCTCTTTATCTTTTTCATCTTTTATCGAAAACGATATGGTAGGCTCATGCATGACTACTCACCCTTTCTTTGCTTATTATTATATCAGTATATTACATTTAAACAAATAGTTCAAGTATATATTTTGTAAACATTTTATGATAAAGCTTATTTTAGGTCCGGTCTGTTGATTAATAAGTAAGTCTTACCATATGGGGCGGCACAATTTATGGCAAACCCGCAAGGTTTGCCATAATGGCGGCTGCATACGGCAGCCGCCTGCGGTCGCAGACCGCATTGTGCCGCCCCACTAAGCAGATTTTAATTTAATCAACAGCTTGACCCAAGGTCATATCAGCCTCTGATTTTTGCACCCAGTTCAGCTGCAGCAGATAGTATTCTTTCCATTGCTTTG
>JAVVRS010000202.1:0-3054 GCA_036654595.1 Oscillospiraceae bacterium
TTTACATTGGAAGGTAAAAAACTGTCTGTAGGCTTTGCATGGGGCGGCACAATGCGGCACAAAGTGCCGCAGGCGGCTGCCCCGCAGGGCAGCCGCCGCCATGGGCAACCGAAGGTTGCCCATGATTGTGCCGCCCCATTTTGGCGGTTTCTCGCAAAACCGAAAGGGACAATACCGCTTTACCACCAATTGCCAAGAGGAGGAATTGTATTTGGCTGTTAAAATTACAGGGATAGAACCTAATTCACCTGCATATAAAGCAGGCTTACAATCGGGACAAACACTTATAAGCATAAATAAAAATGTTATAACCGACTTGCTTGATTATCAATTTTATATGTTTGACAGCCATCTGACAATTTTACTTTGTAATCAAGATAAATCTCTATGTACAGTGGAAATTGATAAAGAAGAATATGAAGAACTGGGACTTGAATTTGAAAGCTTTTTAATGGATAAACAGATGAGCTGTCATAATCAATGTATATTTTGCTTTGTTGACCAAACACCAAAAGGAATGAGAAAAAGTCTTTATTTTAAAGATGATGATACAAGAATGTCATTTTTGTTTGGAAGTTATACAACACTTACCAATCTGAAAGAAGATGACATAAATAGAATAATAAAGCTAAAAATCAGCCCTATAAATATATCTGTTCATACAACCAATCCACAATTAAGAGTGGAAATGATGGGGAATAAAACAGCAGGAGAAAAACTGCGATTTATAAAAATGCTGACCGATGCAGGTGTTAAAGTAAATAGTCAACTTGTACTTTGTCCGGGTATAAATGATGGGATAGAACTTAAACGAAGTTTAAGTGACCTTGCACAGCTCGCACCAAATTTGCAAAGTATTGCAGTTGTACCTGTTGGGATAACAAAGTATCGTGATGGACTTCACCCTTTGAAAATATATGATAAACAGGGTGCGGCAGAGGTGATTAAAACCGTTACAAGTGCCGGTGATCGTTTTTTTGAAAAGTTTGGGGAACGTATTACTTATGCCGCAGATGAATTTTATTTGATGGCAGGAATACCAATTCCACAGCCTGAATTTTACGGTGAATTTGCACAGCTTGAAAACGGTGTAGGTATGATGTCACTTATGGAACAGGAATTTGATGATGCTTTATCGGAAGCCGAAAGCAGTGATGAGATAAGAACGATAACGATGGCAACAGGTACAGCGGCATATGAATATATTTGTTCACTTACAGCAAAACTAAAAGATAAGTTTCCGAATATTAAAGTAAATGTTTATAGAATAGAAAATGATTTTTTCGGACATACGGTAACAGTAGCAGGACTTATTACAGGGCAGGATTTACTTGCAAATTTAATGGATAAACCATTAGGTGATAAGCTTATTCTACCCAGTTGTATGTTGCGTCATGAACAAGACCGCTTTTTAGATGATATAACACTTACAGAGATTAAAGAGAAACTGAATATACCGATACAAGTGGTAGAAAATGACGGTTATTTATTGTTAGATGCTATCACTACAGAATAATTTAATATGAAAGAGGGTGTAGACTATGTCCCAAAGACCGATTGTAGCAGTTGTAGGCAGACCTAATGTAGGTAAATCCACATTGTTTAACAAACTTATAGGTCAAAGATTATCCATTGTAGAAGACACACCGGGAGTTACGAGAGATAGAATATATGCGGCGTGTGAATGGCGTAATAAAGAAATTATGTTGGTAGATACAGGTGGTATTGAACCACATTCAGATGACGTTATTCTTGCACAGATGCGTAGACAGGCACAGCTTGCTATTGATAGTGCAGATGTCATTATTTTGGTGACAGATATCCGTACAGGTGTAACAGCTACTGACCAAGAAGTAGCTTCTATGCTTAAAAAGAGCGGTAAACCTATAGTGTTATGTGTAAATAAAGTTGATGGTTTAGGAGATGTACCTCCTGATTTTTATGAGTTTTATAATCTGGGATTGGGTGACCCAATGCCGGTGTCCTCAACTCATGGACATGGTACAGGTGACCTTTTAGATGAAGTTTATGATTTGCTTGATTTTGACCGAGATGCAGATTATTCTGATGAATATGTTAAAGTAGCGATTATAGGTAAACCTAATGTAGGTAAATCTTCATTGGTAAATTGTATTGCAGGTGAAGAAAAAGTTATTGTATCAGATATTGCAGGGACAACCAGAGATGCAACCGATACTGTAATTGAAAATGAATATGGTAAATATGTTTTTATTGATACCGCAGGTATTCGTCGCAGAAAAAAAGTTGAAGAAAATATTGAACGCTACAGTGTGCTAAGAGCATATATGGCAGTAGACCGTGCCGATGTTGCAGTAATTGTAATTGATGCTTTGGAAGGTTTTACCGACCAAGACAGTAAAATTGCAGGTTATGCACATGACCAAGGTAAAGCAAGTATAATTGTAGTTAATAAATGGGACGCAGTAGAAGATAAAGACGGTAAAACTATGTCGGAATATCAAAAAACATTGGAAGCTGATTTTGCATTTATGTCATATGTACCATATTTGTTTATCTCGGCAAAAACAGGACAACGTGTAAACAAATTATTTGAACTTATCAAATATGTTTTTGACCAAAATTCAATCAGAATTACAACAGGTATGTTAAATGATATGCTTGCTTATGCAACCGCAAGGGTACAGCCACCATCAGATAAGGGTAAACGTCTTAAAATTTTTTATATTACACAAGCGTCTACAAAACCGCCTGCATTTGTTTGTTTTGTTAACAGGGCTGATTTATTCCATTTTTCATACAAGCGATATTTAGAAAATCAGATTAGAGAAACCTTTAATCTTAAAGCCACACCAATTCGTATGATTACCAGAGAACGTGGCGATACCAAAATGGACTAACTGACCGGAGAACCGCCACACGTTATGACCGCACCGGCGAACCGCCGGACGTTATGACCGCACGGTTAGGTTACAGTAATCTTTGGTTCACGTTTGTGCGGTGGTGGCAAAACTGTAGCGAACTCCCACCGTCACTGCGGTGGTGGCGAACCGCCACACGTTATGACCGCACGGT
>JAVVRS010000203.1:0-3022 GCA_036654595.1 Oscillospiraceae bacterium
GTTCACAATAGAAAAGAGAGTTTGCTGTACTTACACTATCACTTTCTCCATTTTGAAAAACAGGTAGCTTATTTAGCGGTATCGGATAGTAAATCATATATGGGATTTTTGCCAATGACAGTTCTTTTAAAATTTTACTGCGTTGCTCGGTGCTTTCTGCAAGCAAAGTATATTGTGAAAATGCCGAAACATTATTTTGGCTAACTTGTTGTAAAGCAAAATAATCTTTAAATGCCTTGTTATAATATTGTGCGACTTGCTGTCTTTTTTCCATCTCTGTAGGCAATGCTTTTAACTTGCAAAGTAAAATTGCCGCTTGCAAGGTATCCAGTCGTGAATTTATTCCAATACGAAGATTGTTGTATTTATCTTTACCTTTTCCATGCAGTCTTAAAGACTGTATCATCTCTGCCAAAGCATCATCATCAGTAAAAACAGCACCGCCATCTCCATAACACCCCAATGGCTTTGATGGAAAAAACGAAGTTGCTGCTGCTAAACCAAAGCTTCCGCATTTTTGGGTATTTTGTATTGCCCCCATTGATTGTGCTGCATCTTCAATTAAAATCAAGTTATATTTTTGGGCAATAACTTCAAGTTGATTATAGTTTGCTGGATTACCTAAAAAATCTACTGCAACTATAGCTTTGGGTTTTAGCCGTCCGTCTTTAACTATATTCTCTATTGCTTTAACCAATGACGGTGGACTTATATTATAACTGTATCTGTCAATGTCACAAAACACAGCTTCCGCTCCCAGCATACAAGCAGGTTCTACCGAAGCAATAAAAGTTACTGCCGGACAAAACACCGCATCACCTTTACCGATACCATATGCCATAAATATAAGCTGTAAAGCATCTGTACCATTACCACAGGTCACAGCGTGTTTAACTCCGATAAATTTTGCTAAATCTTGTTCAAGTTCTGATACCTGCTCACCCATAATATATCTGCCGTCGCTTAAAGTTTCTGCAATACTGCTGTCAATCTCCTCTTGCAAAGCCTTATACTGTGCTTTAAGGTTGATAAATTCCATCAAACTCACCTCTCATATCTGAGCAAGCAAAACTTTCAAGCGGTAATTTTACAGGCAAACCTGTTTGCTGTGATTTATAAATTGCAAGCACAATCTCCACTGCTTTTTTGCCGGCTTCACCGTCCGCCAAAGGTTTACGTTTTGTTTTAATTGCAGCTATTACATCACTGTACAATCTGCTATGACCAAATCCATATATATTCGCAGGCTGTTCATTACAGCTTTGTATTACTTCAGCTGCATTATCCAATCCGTCGGCAAAGTCCCATTTTTCAAGCAAATTTACCGAATTACCTGCCGCTTTAGCCGTTCCATTCTCTCCGAAAATATACAATGTTTCTTCAAGATTTTTCGGATATACATTTACTGTTCCCTCAATCAAAGCATATGCACCGGATTTACCTTTTAACAATGCAATTCCTAAATCCTCAGCTTGAATAAATGGGTGCATACGATTGGCTGTATACGCAAACACTTCATCTACATCTCCGAGTATCCATAACACCAAATCAATATTATGAATACATTGATTCATTAAACAACCGCCGTCACTTTCCCATTTTCCACGCCAATCTGCCTCATTGTAGTACTGTTTACCTCTGTTCCATCTTACATGAGCCGCTATATGTGACAACTTACCAAAACGGTTTTGTTCAACTGCCGTATGAATTTTCAATATAGATTTATTAAAGCGGTTTTGATGACACACCGACAATACCAATTGTTTCTGTTCAGCTTTAGCAATCAATAAATCAGCTTGGGCAATACTCATTGCCATTGGTTTCTCTATAATCACATGACAACCTGCATTAAGACAATCAATGCCAATCTCTCCATGAGTACCGGACGGTGTGGCAATTGCGGTTATATCGGGTTTAATTTCATACAGCATTTTTTTATAGTCACTATATCTTTCCACATTGCCGCTGTACCCTGCTTTTTGCAGGCTTTCATCTATTTTTTCTTGTTCAATATCACAAACAGCGACAAGCTTTACATCATCACTGTTAAGCATTGCCGCTTGTACATGATACGGTGATATTCTGCCCATACCTATTATTGCAAGAGTATATTTACTCACGACTATACCTCCTTTATCCTCCGGTCACGCAACTCATAGGCTTTACCGCAAATTTTACAATACATATTTTCTGTCAGTATCTCACCGCACTCACAAACCCACCCCACCTGTTTTGCGGGATTGCCCATTACAAGCGAGTAATCTTCAACATCTTTTGTCACAACCGCTCCTGAACCAATCATTGCGTGTTTACCAATCGTTGTGCCGCAAACCACAACGGCTCCGGCTCCTATTGTTGCACCATATTTAACCACTGTAGGCAGATAATACTCTCCGCCAACCTCTTTAGGAAATAAACAACGTGGATATTTTACATTTGTAAAGGTCATTGATGGTCCGCAAAAAACATAATCCTCCAATCGTACCCCCTTATATAGGTTGACGTTGTTTTGTATTTTACAGTAATTTCCTACAATTACACCTTTATCAACATACACATTCTGTCCTATGTTACACCCTTTACCTATCCTTGAGCCTTCACGCAGATGGCTGAAATGCCATATTCTTGTATCATCACCTATAACTGCACCATTCTCTATAATTGCACTTTGGTCTGCTTTATATTTCATCTGTTTCCACCTCACAATTTATTATGTAAAGTCTTACACATTTTTAAACTGCTTTGTACAAGCTTTCACCCATTAATCTCAAACCTTCTGCTCTTGTCCATTATATTCAGTTAGGTTCAAGCTTATTTATACTACTGTCAACAAAATTGAAAAATTTACCCATCAAGGCAGGTTTAGCCTTTGAAGCTACAGCGTGATGGGCGGCACAATGCGGCTTTCAGCCGCAGGCGACTGCCGTCCGGCAGTCGCCGCAAGGGCAACCGCAGGTTGCCCTTGATTGTGCCGCCCAAGCGGAGAAGCGGCGTTTCCTACAAATAAAACATGATAGATTAC
>JAVVRS010000204.1:0-2997 GCA_036654595.1 Oscillospiraceae bacterium
GGTACAACCAGCCCTTACAGCTTATATTCCGAAGAAATAGCAACCTTCGGTGAAGATGAAGTCTACAATCAGATGGATTCTCAAGGCTTTATTAATCTGTTTGGTTTGCCAATAAAGGTAAAAGCACAATTAGACCAAAAACTTCAAGGCAAGTAAAAAGATAATTTCGGGTATCCTTTCAGAAAGCTACTGAAGGGATACCCATTCCAATACCATTTGTGCGTTTTCACAAGCGGCGGCGACCGTATCCCCTGCCTCCGCCCGAAAGGTGGAGGCAGGGGGGAGGCACTGCGAAGCAGTGCCTCGTTAGTAAACCCTTTCGAGGAAAGGGTTTACTAACGTACGGTCGCCGCAGGCAGAAAGTGTAATTGATAAAACAGTAAATTAAGTGAGGTATATACCCATGAAAATGTGGACAGGACGTTTCAGTAAACAACTTGACAGCGGAACAAATGATTTTAATTCATCTATTTCATTTGACCATGTAATGTATGAACAAGATATAAAAGGTTCAATTGCTCATGTAACTATGCTTGGAAAACAAGGGATAATACCTAATAATGAAGCAGAGTTGATAGCTGAAGATTTAGCAAAAATATTAGCGGAAATAAAAGCAGGTACAATTGTTTTTGATATGGACGCCGAAGATATACATATGTTTGTTGAACAAATTCTTACCGAGCGTCTGGGAGATGTAGGTAAAAAACTTCATACAGGAAGAAGCCGTAATGACCAAGTTGCTTTGGACGTGAGAATGTACCTTAAAGTACAAACCAAAGAAATTTATGAGCTTACACGCCAGCTTGCAGAAGCAATAATAGCTAAAGCAGAACTGCATCTTTATACAATTATGCCGGGATATACTCATATGCAGATTGCACAGCCCGTAACCTTTGCACATCATGTGCTTGCATATGCACAGATGTTTGTAAGAGATTTGGGAAGATTGTCCGATTGCTATAAACGTATGAATATTATGCCGCTTGGAAGCGGAGCATTAGCTTCAACTACATACCCGATTGACAGACAGCTTGTTTGTGATTTGTTGGGATTTGACAGTATTACACAAAACAGCCTTGACGGAGTTTCAGACAGAGATTTTTGTGTGGAACTGGGAGCGGCAATTTCACTTATTATGACCCATCTGTCACGCTTTTGTGAAGAAATTATTATTTGGTGCTCCAGTGAATATAAATTCATTGAGCTTGATGATGCTTTTGCAACAGGTTCAAGTATAATGCCACAGAAAAAAAACCCCGATATAGCAGAGCTTATCAGAGGCAAAGCAGGCAGAGTAAACGGAAATCTTGTTACACTGCTGACTATGATGAAAGGTTTACCACTTGCGTATAACAAAGATATGCAGGAAGATAAGCAAGCAATTTTTGATAGTGCCGATACTGTGAAATTGTGCTTAAAAGCCTTTACACCAATGTTTGTTACTATGACTGAAAATAAAGATAATATGAGAGCGGCGGCAGCAAAAGGTTTTATTAATGCAACAGATTGTGCTGATTATATGACTAAAAAAGGTATGCCGTTTCGTGATGCTTATAAAATAACAGGACAATTAGTAGCACTTTGTATTGAAAAAGGTTGCACACTTGAAACTTTGGATATTAAGCAATATAAAAAAGCAGCGGATATTTTTGAAGATGATATTTATATGGCAATTGATTTGAAAACTTGTGTGGAACAACGCAAAGCAATTGGAGGACCGGCACCGGAGGCAGTAACGGTACAAATTGCAAACCTTAAACAAACATTGGAAGGATTGGTCTTATGATTAAAGTAGGAATTATTGGTGCAACAGGTTATGCAGGTGCAGAACTTGTACGAATTCTTCTGGCACACCCAATGGTTAAATTGACAAAATTATCATCTGTTTCATTTGAAGGAAAAGCTATGAGTGAAGTTTACCCATCACTTAAAAGCTTGTGTGATGATGTGCTTGTTAATCAAGATGATGTGATTGAAGCTTGTGATGTGATTTTTGCGGCACTGCCTCATGGGTTGAGTGAACCAACTGCAAAAGCTTGTTTTGAAGCAGGTAAACTGTTTATAGATATTGGTGCGGATTTTAGATTGAATGATGAAGCAACTTATCAAAAATGGTATGATTTACCTTTTAAATACCCTGAACTGCATAAAAATGCAGTTTATGCTTTACCTGAACTTTTTCGTAAAGATATTACCAAAGATAAAATTATTGCTAACCCCGGTTGTTACCCAACCAGTGCGGCATTAGCTTTAGCACCTGCTCTTTGTAATAAATTTATTGACCCTACAACTATTATTATAGATTCAAAATCAGGTGCAACAGGTGCAGGCAGAGGACTTACTTTAACCAGCCATTACCCTGAATGTAATGAAGCTTTTTCACCATATAAAGTAGCGTCACACCGTCATACCCCTGAAATTGAACAAACTCTTTCTATTTTGGCAGGAGAAGATGTAAAAATAACCTTTGTACCACATTTGCTGCCACTTAACAGAGGAATTATCTCTACGGTATATGCTACTCTTACACAAAAGCTTTCTGTAGAACAGGTAATTACAGCTTACACTGAATTTTATAAAGATGAAATATTTGTTCGTGTACTTGAAAATGGTAAAACTGCAAATCTTAAAACAATAAAATGCTCGAATTTCTGTGATATTTCTCTGCACCTTGATGAACATACAAACAGATTAATTATTGTATCTACCCTTGACAACATGGTTAAAGGTGCTGCCGGACAAGCAATACAAAATATGAACATTGCGTTGGGACTTGAAGAAACTACAGGTTTAATGATGGCACCTCCGGCATTTTAAGTTAAGGCTGCCAATTCACGCTCCCGAACCTGCCAATTGCCATTTCAAGGGCAATTGGCAGACGCAGGCTTTGCCTGCGTGGTTAGTCGCCCTGAAAGGGCGACTAACCGTTCGGGAGCCGTGGGAGCAAGCCGCAGGATACAGAAAGGAAGTAAGATGCAATGAACAATATGATGAAAA
>JAVVRS010000205.1:0-2956 GCA_036654595.1 Oscillospiraceae bacterium
CTTAAAATCCCTCGGTAGCAATACCGTACCGGTTCAAGTCCGGTCAGCGGCACCAGTCAAGAGCCCCGACACGCAATTTGCGTGGCGGGGCTTTTGCTATGCCTTAAATTAAGTGCCCACGTCGGAAGCATCTTTTTTGCCTACTCTTTTTGCTATTTGCTATTTTCAATAAGACAGAAAAGGTTCTGCTGCAATTTTTGCAACAGAACCTTTTTTACATTGCTATCGACTACCTTAGTCCTCTGTGACCAAAACTTGAAGCGGTGCATTTATATTGTAGCCGCCTATAATGTATGCGGTATAACTATGTCCTTCTCGGACATTTACAATAAAGGATAATATTGTTTCAACTTCGCCATTTCCAATCATAAATCGTTCGTCCATAGCAACAGGCATTCTTTCAATTACTTCTATCCCTGCATCAATCGGCATTGGATAGTTTTGCGTTTCGGAGATATAGAAATAATAATTTCCCGTAGCTATGCGTTTGAATGAGGTTGTTTCTTTAAAACGAACATCAGAAAATACCATTCTTCCGTCACGCAGTAAAATATCAACTGCCATATTATCATATGAAAGATTTGATACTCTGAAACAACTTCGGCGGCGGCTGCTGCTTTCACAGCCCATATCGGAAATTGAGATAAGGTCAATACCGTTTTTAGTGTTGATGATTGCCATTGTTACCACTTCACCTGCTCTGAACGGCATGGTTTTCCTAAGCAAAATTGTTCTTGGCGAACGTGCACTGACAATAGTTACAACTCTAAAGCCGTCCATTACACCCACATAATCACTGATGTCACTGTATGGCAGCCTTTCAGCTGCAACCAATGTTTCAACATTGACTCTCAGCGGACTGTAACCGGCGGCAGCATTGAGAAATCTTGCTTTGCAGTATCGCTTGTTCGGTGTAATAATACAGCCCAGACACGGTGGAAGCGGAATGACAGGATAGGTAGGACCGGGATATGCAGGAGGAGTGCCCGGCGGAGCAATTGGAGGAACGGGATAATCGGGACCGGGAAATGCAGGTGGATTTATCGGCGGAGCAATTGGAGGCACAGGAAAGTCATTGCCGGGATATGCAGGTTGACCACCTCCGGCAATAGGTGGGACGGGATACCCCGCACCGGGTTCGTTTGTGTAGCCCTCGTCGGGATTGGGAAGCATTGGCATATTACGCTGATATCTTTTTATGTTGTTGTTCATTGATTTACCGACTCCCTTCAAAACTAATCTTATCATCAGTATATGTTGAAGCGGCAAATCAAGTGCGGACGATATGGCAAATAAATCCCAAAACGATATGGGATTTTATTTAACAATACGTTCCAGCCATTTGCTGAGATTATCAAAATCGTCATTATTGGGGTGGTTGAGAGCTTTATCAAAGTTATTAATCATCTCTGCCATCTTTTCATTTTGAGGGTTTACTGCAAGCATTTCCTCATATTTCTTTCTGACAGATGATTGCATCTTTCCCTGACACATGAAAGATGAACGAATTTTATTGCCGACAGGCAGTTCTTTTTCGATATTATTTAATACTTTAATAAAATAATCATCATTTTGACCAAAACCTGCTGTGCCGAAAAGATAGATTGTTTTTTTATGCAGCTTTTTTAAAAAGCTTATTGTATCTGCATCACAGCTGCCTCGGTCGGTCCAAAATCCTAAAAATATAACCTGTGCAGACAAAGCAGCTTTACCCGGACTTCCATAATATACGCAATCTTCTTTGGGTAACTGTTCTCTGACTTTTTCCGCCAATGCCGCAGTATTTCCTGTTTGACTGCTGAATACGATTGAATATTTCATTTAACACACACCTTTTCATTTTTAAACTGTACCACTATTTATCATAATAAATCAAGTATTTTTCAAAAAAATACAAATAAAGGGCATTATAATACATTTTAAATGGTGAGTAGATTAAAAAAATCTACGAATGTAAAATCTTTTACAGGTAATTGCGTTATTCTTCGGTAAGTTGTAAAATGAATAAGATTGTATTATTTAAAGTTTTTTAGCAAAGCTTTTAATTGAAAGGACGTACATTAAATGGAATTTATTCAAAATGTTCTCTGTGGACTGATAATAGGTGTCGCAAATATAATCCCGGGGGTAAGTGGCGGAACAATGGCGGTCGTTTTGGGAATTTATGATAAGCTTATTGCGGCTATCGGAGGATTGTTCAGTGATTTTAAAAATAACTTGCTTTTACTTATTCCGGTAGGGATTGGCGGAGGTATTGGTATTTTAATGTTTAGTAAGCTTATTCAGTTTTTACTTGCAATCTACCCTATGGCAACCAATTTCTTTTTTCTCGGACTTATTGCAGGCAGTATACCAATGATTTATAAACGTGCGGTAAACGGAAAATTAAGATTACCGCATATAGTATCGCTTTTGTGTTCATTTGCAATTATGATGGCACTTACCTTTGCGTTTACCGTTTCGGGCAGTAATGAAATACTTCGTACACTTGATATAACAGTTATATTTCGCTTAATAATTTGCAGTGCCGTTGCAGCTGCTTGTATGATTTTACCCGGAGTCAGCGGTTCAATGGTACTTATGCTGCTTGGGGTATATATGTCGGTGCTTACTGCTATTTCGGAGCTTAATATTGTTTTTCTTATACCTGTAATAATCGGAGTTGCCATTGGTATTTTAGGCGGTGCAAAAATCATAAAAGCTTGTCTTAATCGTGCTCCGCAAGTGACCTATTGTGCAATTCTCGGATTGATTATCGGGTCATTGTTTCCTGTGTTTTTCAATGCGGGATTTGTTTTTAATTTGCAAGGCATAGCGGCATTGGCAGCACTTTTGGCAGGCACTGTAGTGTCAATATTACTTTCAAAACTGCAAAAAAATATTCAGCCGTCAAAGTAAAATGATACGGCATATTTACAGCCGAGAAAATAAATTTCTAAAAAAGACGTTACAATTA
>JAVVRS010000206.1:0-2951 GCA_036654595.1 Oscillospiraceae bacterium
GGGGCGACCCCGTACGGGGTCGCCCCTTGCGGCGGCGTAGCCGCCGGCGGCACTTTGTGCCGCATTGTGCCGCCCCGTGGCAACGAGGCTTTGATAAAAAATTGATACTTTGCAAATAAATAAACCTTAGCAAAATATTTTAATGGCTATGATTGGTCTTGACTTGATTTGTCACAGCCGTCTTTTTTTAGACAATGTGTGCAGTTACCACAACAGTTTCCTTTTGACATTTGAATTAATTGTCTTACAAAAAGTAGCAAGCCTAATACAATTATCAAAATACATACAACAATAATCAGTGTTTTCATAAAATCTCCCTTCTTAATGAATAAACAGTCCTCCGATTTGATAAATTAAAAATGCAACAATATAAGCAACACCGGTTTGAAAAGCAGCTGCACCCAAAGCCCATTTAAAACTGCCCATTTCACGTTTAATTGAAGCAAAAGCTGCCATACATGGCATATACAGCAGAGAAAATACCATGAAAGAAAATGCGGAAAGCGGAGTAAAAACCGACGCAAGAGCCGCTGTTACCGATACAGCTGAACCGGCATACAGTACATTAATAGTAGAAACTACAGCTTCTTTGGCAACAATACCTGTAAGTAAAGCAACAGATGCTTGCCAAGTGCCAAAACCAAGAGGAATAAATATTGGTGCAATTATAGTACCAATCATAGCAAAAATACTGCTTTGACTATCAGTGGTCATTTGCAGAGTAGGAGTAAAGTTTTGTAAAAGCCATACTACAATGCTCATAGAAAAGATAATTGTACCTGCTTTCATTAAAAAGCTTTTACATTTATCCCACATATGAAGTACGGTGCTTTTAAAGGTTGGCATACGATAAGTAGGGAGTTCCATAACAAATGGAGCGGCATCACCTTTAAACAAAGTATTTTTAAGCAGCAGTCCGCATAATATAGCAACTGCCATACCAATAAAATACATTGAAAATACAACTAAGCCTTGATATTTCACAAAGAAAATTCCTGCAAAAAGCCCATAAATAGGGAGCTTTGCACCGCAAGACATAAATGGTGTAAGCATAATAGTTAAACGTCGGTCTTTCATATTTTCCATAGTTCTTGCTGCCATTACCGCTGGGGTAGTACAACCAAAACCCATCAGCATTGGTATAAAGCTTTTACCTGTAAGCCCTATACGACGCAGAAGTCTGTCCATAATAAAAGCAGCTCGTGCCATATAACCTGTATCTTCAAGCAAAGATAAACAGAGGAATAACAGCATTATTTGAGGCATAAATGATAAAATACCTCCGACACCGCCGATAATGGCATCTACTATTAGGCTGTTAGTCCAAACCGGAGCACCACAGGCAATGAGAAATGTATCAGCTGTACCGCCGAACCAACTCATGAAAAGTTCAATCCAACCTTTCATTGTATTGCCTACCGTACCAAAGGTTAAAGTAAACATTGCAAGCATCATTAAAAGAAATACAGGTACAGCAAAAATGCGGTGAGTTACAATAGCATCTATTTTATCAGAAGTGCTCATTGCACCTTGTTTAAGATTTTTATGAACAGCTATTTTTATTATAGTAGTAATAAAACGATATCTGGCATCAGCAAGCATCCACTCACGCTCACCGTTTTCTCGTGAAGCTTCATAAGCACAGATAATTTTTTCAATTTCAGCCATTGTTGCATCGGGGATAGATAATTTTTCAGCAATACTGGTATCACCTTCAAGCAGTTTACCTGCATAAAAATTAATGTGCATTGCATCGGGTATATCAGCCTCCAACAGTGTAGAAATAATATCATTTAAAGCATTGCGTGTATTGTTGTCATAAACAATATGTGCAGTAAAATTTTCATGGTGATGATGATATGGTATTTTTTCTTTTTTTGCACCCTCAGCATAAGGATTATCACTGTAGCGTGCAATATGTTCCGCCACGTCCATAAGCTCGGGTAAATTATCACCTTTTCTGGCAGTAATGGGAACTACCGGAACACCAAGACGGTCGGATAATTCCTTACAGTCTATACTGTCACCCTTAGCTTTGACATCGTCCATCATATTAACTGCAATAACCATTGGTCTGCCAAGCTCCATGAGTTGCAATGACAGATAAAGGTTACGTTCAATATTAGTACCGTCTATAATATTAATTATAGCGTTTGGGTGATGGTCAATAATAAAATCTCGGGTAATAATTTCTTCCATAGTATATGGTGAAAGTGAATAAATACCGGGCAAATCCACAATATTTATTTCACAGTCATGCCATTTCATATAGCCTTCTTTTTTTTCTACGGTAACGCCTGCCCAGTTACCTACATATTGGTTTGACCCTGTAAGATTATTAAAAAGTGTAGTTTTGCCACAATTAGGATTACCTACCAATGCAATTGTATACTTCATTATTCTCTCCTTATTATTCTATTTCTATTCTTGCGGCATCTTGTTTTCTGAGTGACAATTCATATCCACGCAAATTAAGTTCCATTGGGTCGCCCATGGGTGCAATTTTACGCAGGTAAACTTTAACTCCGGGTGTAATACCCATATCAATGAGTCGTCTTTTTACAGCACCTTGTCCACCTACTTTTATCACCACACCGGTTTGACCGGGTTTTAAATCAGCAACAGTTTTCAACATCTGTTTTACTCCAATCGTTATGTTATTTAATGCAATTAGCATATGCTAACTCGTCTGAATTAAATTATAACACAGCATTTTTCAATGTCAATACTATAATGCAAACAATGATTTTTTTTAATTTTAAAAGAATATATTGACAAGTGTTGCTCGTTGTGTTATTATAGATTACGTCCTCATTACGGAGAGATGTCCGAGTGGTTTAAGGAGCCAGTCTTGAAAACTGGTGATATCGCAAGGTACCGTGGGTTCGAATCCCACTCTCTCCGCCAATTACTCATTTGAGTAATAAAATTATATATTCTAGGCGATTATC
>JAVVRS010000207.1:0-2923 GCA_036654595.1 Oscillospiraceae bacterium
TTACCTTCAATAATTTTACCTACAGGGTCATCTAAACCTATCAGCTGACGTACTGCTCCCGCAAGATCAAGTATACGTTTTTTATCAAGTTTTAATCTGTCCATCATTGCAGGTGAAGTACCGTTATCTTTTGCTGTTTTTAAATCTATTTCATTAGCTGAAACTATTGCCTCTACATTATTTTCCAATGCATCGGCAATTACCGCAAGAGCTTTATTTTTTTGATTTGAACCAAGCCCACTAAGTTCTCTTGCCGCTGTTTTTGCTGCTTTACCCATTTCAATTACAGACATACTCATTACTGAAACCTCCTGCATATTATATGGTTTTATTTGCCATAAACAAAGTGCCTATATCTTCGCCGTCCTGTAAGCTGTATAAATTTTCAGGGTTATCTCCATTAATTATCCACATATCAATTCCATTTGATGTTGCGTGTTCTGCTGCACAGATTTTGGTAATCATACCACCTGTTCCTCTTTTGCTGCCTGCTCCCGACGCCATACTTTTAATATGGTCATCAACCTTTTCCACAATAGGTATAAGTGTTGCATTTTTATTTTTTTTAGGGTTTGCAGTATATAATCCATCAATATCACTTAAAATAATCAAGCCGTCAGCGGAGGTTAAAACCGCTACAATTGCCGACAAGCTGTCATTATCACCAAATTCTATTTCTTCAACCGCAACCGTATCATTTTCATTTACAACAGGTATTACACCCATTTCAAGCAAACGGTCAAAGGTATTTGACGCATTTTGTTTACGTTTTTCACTTTCAATACAATCTCTGGTCATAAGTACTTGTGCTACAGTATGATTATACTCAGCAAATAATTTATCATACAAATACATTAATTCACATTGACCTATTGCGGCACACGCTTGCTTTGACGGAGTATCCTTTGGTTTTTCTTTAAGTCCAAGCTTACCTACTCCAACACCGATTGCACCGGAGGATACAAGTACAATTTCTTTACCTGAATTTTTAAGGTCGGCAATTACTTTAACAAGTTTTTCTACCCTGCGAATATTTATAAGTCCTGCGTCGTGTGTAAGGGTTGATGTACCTACTTTTATTACCAACCTTTTTTTATTCTTAAATCTGTCCATTCAGAACTACACTCCATTTCAATCCTCATTATTTTTCAGTTCCGGTTTTCTTTGTATTTTAAGCTTTATTACACGCTGTTCATCTACTTTTAATACCGTTACATTTAACTGTTTATAGCTAAAACTATCCCCTTCGGACGGTATACGTCCAAATTGTTCCAGTGTCCAGCCGCCAACGGTATGAAAATCACTTTCAAAGCCACGTTCATCAATTTCAAGTTTATCAAAAAGGTCATAAATGTTACAATCTCCGCTTACTTCATAAAGGTCATCATCAAGCGATATCATATCATCTTCTATATCATCATATTCGTCCCATATTTCGCCTACGAGTTCTTCAAGAATATCCTCCATTGTAACCATACCCATAGTTCCGCCGTAATCGTCCGTTACAATTGCAATATGAGTTTTTTCTTTTTTAAGCTCATTTAATAAAGTCCCGATTTTCATCGTTTTATGCACATATTTACATGGACGCAATAATTCTTCCAACTCAACCGGTCTTTCATTTACTGCCTCAAGCAGTATATCTCTTACCCGAACAATACCTATTATATTATCAATGGTATCTCTGTATACCGGCATACGGGTGTAACCTTCTTCTTCAACAATCTTTAATATATAATCCCAACGGTCCTCTACATCAAGAGTAACCATATCA
Source organism: Oscillospiraceae bacterium (assembly GCA_036654595.1). Classification (GTDB taxonomy): domain Bacteria; phylum Bacillota; class Clostridia; order Oscillospirales; family Ruminococcaceae; genus RGIG7389. The sequence continues at coordinate 1,775 of JAVVRS010000207.1, forward strand.
ACTCTCGGTGTCAGCATTTCCTGCACTGTTATTTCATAAAATTCCAATGCAGATTGAACCAATTCACTTTCTTCTTCCTCCAGAACACCTTCTTCTTCAATTGATTCAATAATACATTTAAGTTCTTGTTCTGTTACCGACGGCTTATCATCAGCTGCTGCATTTTTTGAAATCAATGTAGTCAATTTAACAAAAATTGATACCACAGGTGTAAATACAATCATCAGTATATTTAATATATTTGCAAAGGCAAGCGATAATTTTTCGCTGTTTGCTTTAGCAAAGCTTTTTGGCAAAATTTCACCAAAGGTTAAAACTAAAATTGTCATTACCACTGTTGATACCGCCGCACCTGTTTGTTCTCCGAAAAGTCGTGAACAAATTAAGGTGGCAATTGCGGTTGAACCTATATTCACCACATTGTTACCGACTAAAATAGTTGAAATTGCTCTGTCATATTGCTCCGAAATTTTGAGAACCAATGCTGCACTTTTGTTGCCATCGTCCGCATAATTCTTCATACGAATTTTATTTACCGAGGAAAATGCCGTTTCAGTTGCTGAGAAAAATGCTGATAACATCAGCAAAATTACCAAGAACAGATATAAAAACCCGTCCGCTCCGTCCAAGTAGTACCACACTCCATCTTTATTTTTTATTTAGTATATACCTTTGCTTTATTATTTATCTGCAAGCTTCTTTTAAGCGTAGGCTCTGCCTCGCAGGTGCGAAAAGACCTGCTTCACAGTCTTTTCGCTAATTGCCACATCTGTGGCAATTAGGCGGTTGCTTACAGCAACCGCCTGCCTGCGAGGCTGACGCCGCAAGGCTTGTGCAAATAGTATACCGTTTACATTTTATCAGAATAACAACTTCTTTACAATATTTAACTATAAAGATTTATATGCTATTCATAAATTTTTAATAGCAATTGTATCAATTTTTCAGCCTCTAGGCTTTGTATCATCGTTTTTTTCTCAGTACTGCATACCGCAAGCATCATTTCGGCATAAATATCGGTAACACAATTAAATCCGGATATTGTAAAAACATTCGGTTCAATTTCTACAAGGCTGTTTTCTTTACAAGCAGCAAGACCACTGCCCGTAATTTTACCATATGCTTCTTTACCGCAAAAAAGTCGGGTAA
>JAVVRS010000208.1:0-2839 GCA_036654595.1 Oscillospiraceae bacterium
CGAAGTGCCCCTACGCCGACCGCCCGGAATGGCAAGCTTCTCGCAAACAAAATTAAGAAATGAGGTAGAAAATGATGAATAAGAAGTTCAGAGCCATCATTGCTGCAGTGTTAGCATCAACTATGTTGTTGACAGCTTGCGGCGGTGGCGGAAAAACAGAAAAACCGGCTACACCTGCTACGCCGGCTACACCGACTACTCAAACAGCTGCTGATAGTACCACTTTAAATGTAGCAAGCTGGTCAGACATTGTTTCACTTGACCCAATTTATGCGTATGACCATGTAACAAACCCTGTTGTAAACCAAATTACAGAAGGTTTGTTAAACTATGATGAAAATGCACAGATTGTATGTAATCTTGCTAAAAGCTGGAAAGTCGTTGACCCAACAACTTATGTTTATGTTGTAAGAGATGATGTTAAATTCTCTGATGGTACACCAATGACAATGGAAGATGTAATGTTCTCTATTGAACGATATCGTGACCCGGCACTTGCATCATATCTGTTATGGATGTATGCAAGCGTTGATACCATTGAACAAACCGGTGATTGGGAAATTACAGTTAAACTAAAACAACCTGATGCTTTATGGCCATATACATGGGCAACAACAGCAGGTCACATTATCAGTAAAGCTTATTATGAAGCACATTCAACTGATTTTGGTAAACCTACAGGTGGTGTAATGGGTACCGGTGCATATAAATTTGACAGCTGGGAAACAGGCAGTCAAATTAAGCTTTCTAAAAACCCTAACTATTGGAACAAAGAAACACCTGCAACATTTGAAAAAATCGTATATACCATTATTCCTGAAGATACAACACGTTTGACCGCCATCACAACAGGTCAGGTTGATTTTGCAATTGACCCACCTATTGATATGATTGACCAAATCAAAGCAAGCCCTAACGTAACTGTTGATATGATTGATTCATATGGCATTGACTTCCTTTCATTCAACTGTGAAAAAGCACCATTTAATGATGTCAATGTTCGTAAAGCAATTGCACACACATTGAATAAACAGGCACTTTATGACAGCGTTATTAAAGATTCAGGTCAACCTGCAACAGCAATTCCAATGGGCAGTGCACTTTACACAGTAGAACGTCCAACATGGGAATCATATAAACCAAAGGTAGCTGACTATGAATACAACATGGATTTAGCAAAAGAAGCTCTTGCTAAATCTGCTTATCCAAATGGTTTTGAATGTAAACTAATGGTTAATGAAAGCTCAATTAATAACTCTATTGCACTTATGATTCAACAATCTTGTGCAGAACTCGGTATTAAAGTTACTATTGAAAAAATCTCCAATGATGAACTTATCAATGTTCAGTTTGGTGGAAAAATGAATGGTAATATTAAAGATTATGATATGGGTCTGTTCAGATGGGAATCCGACTTCCCGGATCCTTCCGGAAACCTTGTACCTATCTATCTTGGTGCAAACAAAGCACCGGGTGGCTCAAATGTAAGTGGATATGATAATCCGGCAGTAAATGAATTGCTTGATAAACAAGCAGCATCTACCGACCCTGTTGAACGTACTAAGCTTATGCAGCAAGCTATTGATATCATCTCTGAAGATGTTCCTGTAGCTTTCACAACATACCCAAGAAAAACAATTGTAATGAACAAGCGTTTAGAACCATACAAACTAAATGCAGCTTGGATATGGAACTTATATTTCAAAGGATTTAAACCTGTAGCATAATTACAAAACAGCACTAAAAAGGATATCTTTTTATAAAGACGTCTGAAAAAGTTAAAAACAGCCGACATACTAATTTTATGGTTAGTGTGTCGGCTGTTTTATTGTGATTGTCTTGATTAATTATAATAATTGGAGTTAATTACATTTTTTTATTAACAGCATTAAGTATAATGAAATATAGAAAACAGTGAATTAGCATAACAGCAAGGGTTATCCAAATTGCTATATTCAATTGTAAAACACCGAAAATTAATACCATTATAAACAGCATAAATAATGTAACATACCACATATAATATGCCGCTGTTTTTCTCATTATAATATATCTTTCATCATTTTCATTTATTTTAGCTTGTTTTGAAAGCTTTGGATTATTCTTATAAATATAAAATGACAGTAATTTTGAAGTAGTAGCTCCTGTCATTCCCGCACCTATACCAACAAAAAGCCACTTGTTTTGCTGTATATTTGGAGCTACCAAATCAAGTGTCAACGATAATATAAAAGTTACAATTCCTACAACCAAGCCTATTATTAATATTTTTTTCTTATTATTCACAGTGTTTCTTCCTCCTCGTAAATAAAAATTTCTTCAATACTCATATTAAAGTAACGTGCAATTTTAAATGCCAACATAATTGATGGATTATAGCGACCATTTTCAAGTGAGCCTATTGTTTGTCTTGATACCTCCAGAGCATTAGCTAATTCTTCTTGTTTAATACCTTTTAATTTTCGTATTTTTTCCAAATTATTTTTCAAAGTTACACTCCTTTAATGTAAAGTTTGCTTTACATTGTTTTCATATTATCACAACTACTATAATATGTCAAGCGAGCTTTCCATATTTAATTTACTCCTAACTCCAGCCCCCTCTCGGGGCACAATTTCGTGGGTCACCTGCGGTGACCCACGTTGCGGCTTCGCCGCATGGGCACGAAGTGCCCAAATTGTGCCCCGACAGACGAAGCTTACTTAACGCATAAGGCAAAATATACACTAAAATATAGAGTTAAGAGAATAAACTTTAGTGAATTATGTCAATTGATAAAATAACGGTTGCACTATATAATAGTTGAGTTATATAACTGTTACATATTATAACTATTGGG
>JAVVRS010000209.1:0-172 GCA_036654595.1 Oscillospiraceae bacterium
CGGGGGATTTGATTTTTTTAGCCCTCTTTTACCTTTACCAAATATTTGCCGTCTATGTAAAAGGTGTAAACCGTCGGTTCCGGCTGTGTTTCACAATAGCTTGTAAGCTTTTCTGCTTTTGCTGTATCTTCTTTATTACCAACCAACTCATATGTTCCCTTAATCATCTCTG
>JAVVRS010000209.1:182-2838 GCA_036654595.1 Oscillospiraceae bacterium
TCGTTTTATTCGTTGTGAGCTGTACTTTGAAGCAATCAGTATTCTTACCGTTAACAGCTGTAACCTCTGTACCCATGGTTTTTACCTTAACATCGCTTTCTATGCCTTTATACAAGGCTTTCAGCTGTGCTTGTGTTTCATCACTTGCAGGTTGTATCTCTTTGCTCATATCAAACATTGATGTGTCAAATTTGCTTATTGCTTCTTCTGAACCAATTGTTTTTATTACTGCATTTGAAAGATAGCTTTTAGGTGTAAATATTCTGCTTCCACTTCCTGTTATAAACATACCTCCGACAATAATTATAATAGCTGCTGCCATTGTTGTAATTATCCAGCCTTTTTGATTGCCCTCAGTTGGACGCATTGCTTGCAAGCTGTCTTTGCCTTCTTCCATTTGATGGTTAAGTCCCATTTTAAAACGCTCCTTTATTCTTTTTCGATATATACACTTGTGCTTGGAAATGCAAATTCTACACCATTTTTATGTACTATATCTATAATTTGGTAATTTATATCTTCTTTAATCTGTGTGTATTCATCTAATGCTGTTGGTGTTGTAAAAAACTGCACCGAGATATTTAAACTGCTCGCTGCCAATTCACTTAAAGCGATAACTATTTTATCTTTTTCTGTATCTTTATGTTGTGCTATAGCTTGTCTTATTTCTTCAACTACCAAAATTATCTTCTCTTTAGGTGTTTTATAAGCCAGCCCAATGTTAAAAATTACACGTCGTTTATTCATCTTAGACCAATTTGTAATTGGTTGATTTGCAAGCTGTGAATTTGGAATCACAACCAAAGCATCACCAAAAGTACGAACACGAGTGCTACGGAATGAGATATCTTCTACTATACCCTCAATGTTTGGCGTTTGAATCCAATCATCAACACTGAATGGTTTATCAAGGATTATCATAAGCCCCGCAAAAAAGTTTGATGCCGTATCTTGTGCCGCAAGAGCAACAGTTAAACCACCAAGCCCAATCCCGGCAATCAAACCATTTACATCATACCCCAGCTCCGAAATAATTATTACTCCGCCAAAAGCAATAATTACTGCTTTGAATATTTTGGCTAAAAATGTGGTTACTGTCTTATTCATGTTGAAATCAAGTTTATTTTGAAATCCGCTTACTGTATTAACTATTCCCTCTGAACTGTTGACAAATCCCCATACTAAAACTGCTATTGTAATGATACGCATAGCCTTTGTAAGAAATATCTGCAACGCTGTCAATGGATATTCCAAGTATGAGGCAGTTATAAAGCTTGTAACCGCAATATACACACAGAGCATAAGAATAAATGTTTTAACAGGTTTTCTAAACGCTTCACCAAGACAAGCAAAAATTTTTGAATTTGTTTTTTTAAGCAATACGGTCACAAATTTATGTATTGTATTATCATAAATTTTATAAACTACTACACCTACTGCCAATATTACTAAACATATCCCTACTTGTACTAAAAGCCGCATCGGTTCATACAATGCAATTCCAATTAATTCTCGTATAAATCTCATAGCTTTCTCCTAATTTTCTCCACGAATAACTTTATCAAAACGAGGCTTTAAACCAATTCCATTATCTAAATGCGGTTGGAACTGATAGATATCATGCCCCGGAAAATGATTAGCTTCAATCAATAATGGTCCGTCCTCTGCAATTGCTACGTCCCAACCAATATAACCCATTTCCGGCACTACCAATGCTGCTTTCTTTACCATTTCTACAGCTTCTTTAAAAAACGGTATCTGTGTTCCTACAATTTGTGTACCTGTAAATGGGTGTACTTCATAAAGTATATTTTCTTTATCCATTGCAGGTTTTGTTATTATCCCTGTTTGTAAATCTATAACGGTTGCCATTCCTCCGCTGTTAAGATTATCTACCATTAAACCATTACCAATTCTGATTGAAGAAAATACCACATGAGGTACATTTTGTACAAGCATTGTAACCAAGCGAACCGTATTAACTGAGCGTGGATAAATATTTGAAATAATATGATTCTGTACCACAAATTGTTCAACCAAAAATTGTTTGTTTTGTTTTAACCGACTATATAATTCCGCAATATTACCATAATATTGTCGCTCAATAAAAACTATACCTTTTCCACAGGTTGCATCAACCGGTTTACAAACTATCTTTTCTTTATCTTTCAAAAAATCTTCAAATTCTTGCTCCGTTGCAGTACTTAAATCAAGCCATACTCTGTGCATATATTTATCAAAAAGCTTATTAAATGTTGGTTTATCTTCAAACTTATACCAACTCTCCGGAGTATTTAATGCTTTTACATAACCATTATTAACGCCTCTGGTTATATACGTTTTACGTTGTTCTGCATTTAATCTGTAAAATTCAAACACAATATAATCCATATATCCTGCCATATATTTGTATCCGCAATACATTATATCAATCAATATTACAAATGAATTCTTTCCTGTTTTAGCATGAACTTTTTTTGCTGTTTCCCACATTTTCCCATAATCCATATCTCGCAATCGTGACATGATGTATTTGACCTTACCCATTGTGTTTTCTTCCTCCTGCCGGTTTCTTATTGTGTATTTTGGTTAATCTGCGGCTTTGTGGGCGGCACAATGCGGCATGAAATGCCGCAGGCGGCTTCGCCGCCGCATG
>JAVVRS010000210.1:0-2830 GCA_036654595.1 Oscillospiraceae bacterium
AAAGGTAAAGAAGTTTCGGTACAAGGAAGTGGTATGGGTATACCATCAATTGCAATTTATTCACATGAATTGTACAATTTTTATGCTGTAGAAAATATTATAAGAATAGGTTCGGCAGGAGCAATATCAAAAAAGCTTAAAATTGGGGATATTGTATTAGGTATGGCAGCAAGTACTAATTCAAATTATCCGGCACAATTTGATTTACCTGGGACTTATGCACCGACAGCCAGTTATGAATTATTGGCTAAAGCAGTAAAATCAGCAGAAGAACTTGGAATTTCATATAAGGTTGGTAATATTTTTTCATCAGATTCATTTTATCGTGAAAGTGCAAGTTTCGTTGAAAAATGGGAAAGCATGGGGATATTAGCAGTAGAAATGGAAGCAGCAGGACTTTATTGTAATGCAGCAAGTGCAGGTAAAAATGCACTTTGTATACTTACAATATCAGATGACCCGAATACAGGAGAAAAAACAACCGCCGTACAACGTCAAAACACCTTTACAGAGATGATGGAGGTTGCATTAAATATGCTATGATAAATGTGGGAGAATTAATTTTACAAGCTTCAGAAGCAAGAAAGATGTCATATTCGCCATACTCCGGATTTGCAGTAGGTGCAGCATTACTGTGTGCAAATGGGGAAATTTATCAAGGGTGTAATATAGAGTCAGCGGCATATTCACCTACAAATTGTGCCGAACGAACTGCAATATTCAAAGCAATTTCAGAGGGTGACAGAAAATTTATTGCGATTGCAATTGTTGGTGGTAAAAAAGAAAAAATGCTTGGAGAATTAGAAATTTGCGTACCATGTGGAGTTTGCAGACAAGTAATGGCAGAATTTTGTGAAGCAGATAAATTTATTATAATTTTAGCAAAAGATACTGAAAAGTATAATATATATAAATTACAAGAATTATTGCCACTTAGCTTTGGGGCAGACAATTTAAAGTGATGTGAGGGTGATAATATGAGAATGGTAGATATTATTTCAAAAAAACGCAATGGTAGTCAGTTAAGTAATGAGGAGATAGAATTTTTTATAAAAGGTTATACCAAAGGTGAAATACCTGATTATCAAGCATCTGCATTACTTATGGCAATTTATTTTAAAGGAATGAGCGAAGCTGAAACCATAGCAATTACACGAGCAATGGCATATAGTGGTGATACAGTAGATTTATCACATTTACCGGGAATTAAAGTTGATAAACACAGCACAGGTGGTGTAGGCGATAAAACGACATTAATAGTAGCACCAATAGTGGCAGCTTGTGGTGTAACTGTAGCAAAAATGTCTGGCAGAGGGCTGGGACATACCGGTGGGACAGTTGATAAATTGGAATCTATACCCGGTTTTAAAGTTGAATTGACACAAGAAGAATTTTATAAAATTGTAAAAGATATAGGAATAAGTGTTGTTGGACAATCAGGAAATCTTGCACCGGCAGATAAAAAATTATATGCACTGCGTGATGTAACAGCTACAGTAGAAAGTATACCATTGATTGCAGCAAGTATCATGAGTAAAAAAATTGCTGCCGGAGCTGATGCGATTTTACTTGATGTAAAAATAGGCAGTGGAGCATTTTTATCTGATGAGGAAGATGGTATTTGTCTTGCGGAGATTATGGTAAAAATTGGTGAAGGTGTTGGCAAAAAAACTGTTGCACTCATTACAGATATGGATAGACCGCTTGGAAATGCAATAGGAAATACCTTGGAAGTAGCGGAAGCCGTGAAAACTTTACAAGGTAATGGCTCTAAAGATTTGACACACCTTTGTAAATGCCTTGCAACTGAGATGCTGATGCTTGCAGGGAAAGGTGAACATAACGAATGTGAACAGGTAGTAGAGAATGTGATTGCATCTGGAAGTGCTTTTAATAAATTTGTTGATATGGTAAAGGCACAAGGTGGAGATACCTCTTGTTTGTATGACACCGATAAATTACCAAAAGCGGCATACACTCTGGAAGTTAAGGCGATAAAATCAGGTTTTATTACAAAGATGAACACGCATGAAATAGGGAATATTTCGGTAATTTTGGGAGCAGGAAGAAGTAAGAAAGATGACCCGATTGATTATACAGCAGGAATAATGCTGATAGCAAAAACAGGTGATTATGTAAAAGCAGGGCAAGCTATAGCAAAGCTTTACACAAACAATGATAAAGTTATTGCTTTAGCAGCAGAAAAATATATTAATTCAGTTACAATTGAAAAATCACAGGTACCGCAGAGTAAACTTATCTATGCTAAGGTAACGTCGGGCGGCACAATGCGGCACTTTGTGCCGCCGGCGGCTTCGCCGCCTCCTGTGCAAGCGAAGCTTGCACAGGATTGTGCCGCAAAATAGTAGAAATCTTATTTGTTAATCAAATCATCAAAAAAAAGAATGGGCTGTTGCATTAGTTTAGCAACAGCCCATTAATTATTCATTTTCGCAGTAAATACAGCGATAGGTGCGAGAATCTTTATCTGAAAGACAGAAGATATGGTCAATTTCCTGTTCAACAGAGGTAATACAGCGAGGATTTTTGCATTTTACAATGTTAATGATTTTATCGGGAAGAGTTAAGTCAGCTTTTTTAATTACAACACCATTAGCAATAAAATTCACGGTAATATCGGGGTCAATATACCCTAAAATTTGAAGATTAATATCAATTCTTTCATCAATTTTAATAATATCTTTACGACCCATTTTATTGCTTTTAACATTTTTAATTATTGCAACACCACAATTTGCATCTGCAAGTCCCAAGTATTTATAAATCATCATAGAATTGCCTGCTTTAATATGGTCAAGCACAATTCCAT